>JAZNLP010000146.1:0-4789 GCA_045579165.1 Faecousia sp. | reverse complement strand
ACCTGGGTCCCGGACATGAGCCAGGACAAGGTAGACCAGATGCTGCAGGCGGCTGTGAAGCTGGCAAACTTTACGGTGTTTGACCAGGCACAGCAGTTTGAAGAATTTAACGGTATGGGAACGACCCTGGTAGCGGTACTGATCCAGAACCAGGAGGTCACCATCATCAATGTAGGCGACAGCCGGGCATACCGGGTGGGAAGCCACGGTATTCGCTGTCTGACCAAGGATCATTCTCTGGTACAGATGATGGTGGAGCGGGGAGAGTTGACCCCGGAACGGGCAAGAACATACCCCGGCAAGAATTACATTACCCGCGCCATTGGCACAGAGCCGGTGGTGGAAAGTGATATTTTCCATCTGGATGTGGAACGGGGAGACTGCCTGCTGCTGTGCAGCGACGGCCTTTCCAATATGCTGGACGACCAGGAAATTCTGTTCGAGGTGGTCCATGGGGTGAACAAGCAGTATTGCTGCCAGCGGCTGCTGGATGTTGCCAAGAATCGCGGCGCCCCGGATAATGTGACCAGCATTTTGATCCTGATCTGACAGGCGCGGAAGGAGTTTAGTTTATGGATATGGATAGATATATCGGTCGGTTGCTGGACAACCGATATGAAATATTGGAAGAGATCGGCACCGGCGGCATGGCCGTGGTGTATAAGGCTCGGTGTCACCGGCTGAACCGGTTGGTGGCCATTAAGATCCTGAAGGACGATTATCTGAAGGACGAGGAGTTCCGCCGCCGCTTCCATGCGGAGAGTCAGGCGGTTGCCATGCTCAGCCACCCAAATATCGTGTCGGTGTATGACGTTTCCACCTCCGACGAGGCGGACTACATCGTCATGGAGCTGATCGACGGAATTTCTCTGAAGCAGTACATGGAGAAAAAGGGCGTCCTCAACTGGAAGGAAACATTGCATTTTGCCATTCAGATCGCCAAAGCCTTGGAACACGCCCACAGCCGTGGCATCGTGCACCGGGACATCAAGCCCCATAATGTGATGGTGCTGAAAAACGGCTCTGTAAAGGTGGCTGACTTCGGCATCGCCCGTCTGATGTCCAAGGGCAATACTTTGACAAAAGAGGCGCTGGGCAGCGTGCATTACATCTCTCCGGAGCAGGCCAAGGGCGGCCGGGTGGATAACCGGTCGGATATCTACTCTCTGGGCGTTGTGATGTACGAAATGATGGCGGGACGCCCCCCTTACGACGGAGAATCTCCTGTGGCGGTGGCGATCCAGCACATCAACGGCGGCGCGGCGATGCCGTCTACCCTCAATCCAAATATCCCCGGCGGTCTGGAGCAGATCATCATGAAAGCTATGGCCAACGATCCCGGGGATCGGTATACCACCGCTGCGGTGATGCTCACGGATATGGATGAATTCCGCAAGGATCCTGCCATGCTGTTTGACTATCACAATACCAGCACCGGCCTGGACGATGCGACCGTTCTGCTGCAGACGCCTGTAAAGCCTATCCTGACTCCGGAGCAGCCTCCTAAGACAACGGCGGAGCGGGTATCCGGCAGACCGGACAGCAGCCGCAGACGGCAGCAGCCCTCCAAACAAAGAAAGCGCAGCAGCCGCCGGGAAGAAGTGATCGAAGAAGAAGAGCATCGCAGCAAGGCAGCGACCATCGCTGTGATCGCCTGCGTGGCGGTGATCGTCTTTGCGTTGGTGATCTGCGGTGTGATCATTTTTGCTCAGGATGGGGAGCGGATTCCTGCACCGGATCTGCGGGGCATGACTGTGGAGCAGGCGGAGAATGCTTATCTGGATGTGACCATCCGCGTCACGGACAGTCAGCATCACGATACCTACGAAAAGGGCCAGATCATCAGCCAAAGTCCCAAGGAACATGCTTCGATCCTGAAAGGCAGCGAGATCTCGGTGGTCATCAGCCTTGGCCCGGCGCCGAAGCAACTGACCATGGAGAATTTGGTGGATCTGGATCAGGAGCATGCTATCAGCTTCCTTACCGGACAGGGCATCGACGAGAAGAAGATCCTTGTCCGCACGGAAAACAGCGCTACCATCCAGGCAGGAAAGGTCACCCGGACAGATCCTGCTAAGGATGAGACCATTGAAGAAAATCAGACCATCAGTATCTGGGTCAGCATTGGCCCGGAGAGCCAGGAGCGGACACTGCCCAGTGTTCAGGGTATGACGCTGGATTCTGCTTTGGATATTCTGGAGCGTAACGGCTTTACCAATGTCTTGACCGAGCCTGTGGAAAGCAGCAAGCAGAAGGATACGGTCATCAAGCAGTCTCATACGCCCTTTACCAAGCTGGATGTAACTACGGAGATCATTCTGCAGGTGTCCATCGGCATGGGCACTTCCAGCACCCAGCCCCCGGAAGTGGAATTTGTGAATCTGCCCACGAAGGTGATCACGGTGCAGCTGCCGGATGACATTCTGGGTAAGTATACCCTTACCATTGAGATAAACGGTGAAGTGGTAGCGGAGCGGGAGATCCTGCCCGGCACTGTCAGCACCCAGTTTGAGTTGTCCGGCGAAGGTGTCCAGACTTACGAGGTCTGGATCGGCGGAAATCTCTACCAGAAAGAAAGCGTGGATTTTACAAAGAATGATTGAGAAAAGAACGGGGCGGATTCTTCGCTCTCTCAGCGGATTTTATGATGTGCAGACCCAGCAGGGGATGATCACCTGCCGGGCAAGAGGGATCTTGCGGAAAAACGGCGAAAGTCCGCTGACCGGAGATATGGTGCAGATCACCGTAGAGAAGGGCAAGGGGATGGTAGAACAGATCCTGCCCCGGAAGAATAGCTTTGTTCGCCCCGCGGTGGCAAATATCGATCTTCTGGTGGTGTTTGCTGCCAATGTCAACCCGGTGACAGAGCCCTTTCTCATCGACCGGGTGGCGGCCATTGCCGGCGATCAGGAAGTCCCGGTCTGCCTTTGCGTCAACAAATGCGACTTGGATCCGGGTCTGGATCTGATCCAGATCTACCGGGGCGCTGGTTTCCCGGTGATCCAGGCCAGCGCCGAGACCGGCGAGGGCGTGGCGCAGCTGCGGGAAATGATCCGGGGAAAGCTTACAGCTTTCACAGGCAATTCCGGCGTGGGCAAGAGCAGTATGCTCAACCGGCTGTGTCCGGAGCTTGCGCTGCCGGTGGGCGAGGTTTCTGAAAAATTAGGCCGCGGACGGCATACCACCCGGCATGTGCAGCTGTACCCCTTGGGGGAGGATACCTATGTGGCGGACACCCCGGGCTTCTCTTCTTTCGATACAGATCAGATGGATGTAATTCTGAAGGAGAACCTTCAGTACGCCTTTCCGGACTTTTCTCCCTATGTGGGCAAGTGCCAGTTTCACGACTGCTCCCACAGAAAAGAGCCGGGCTGTGCAGTTGCGGCAGCCTTGGAGGCAGGGCAACTGCAGCCTACCCGCTATGACAGCTACCTGCGCCTGTATGAAAAGGCCAGCCAGGTCAAGCTTTGGGAAGTAAAATAACGAATGAAAGCAGGAGGGCAAAAGCCTTCCTGCTTTTTGTATAGAAAAACCGAGTGACACAGCCGGAGGGGCTTGCTCACTCGGTTTTGTTATGCAGCTTCATTTGGTGTTCAATAGCGTCACAAATAAAGCGGTTCAGACTTTTTCCCTGACTGGCAGCGAAATCTTTGATGATTTGCCGCTGACCCTTACGGACGATGACATTGATCCGATCGTATGCCTTTTTGTTGTATCTGGCAGTCGCTTCTTTTTGCGCGTCTGAATATTTCAAAACCATCACCCCTTGCCAATATACTACAGTAAGTATATGCAAAAACATATAATTACTCATGTATATATTTGTGATGTATGTCAATGGAATGTAGAAAGGAGGTGATATATAATTGAGTAATTAGTGGAGGGTGATGTAGCGCACAAAGTGTGTTTGAGCACTTATGTATAAATCGTGGTTTGCTGCTTAGGTTACAGAAGAATGTGGATTTTTCTATTAAACAAAAACCGAGTGCAGCAGCCAGACGGGCTTGCTCACTCGGTTTTATTCTTCTCTTCCCAACAGCCAATCTACAGAAACCTGCAGAATATTGGCCAGTGCGTTTAGCTCGATGTCGGAAACCGGGCGCTTTTGACCTTCCAAAAGCGACAGGGCAGGGGAACTGATGTCAACACCGATCAACTGTAGCTTTGCAAGCAATTCGCTCTGCTTCATTCCAATTCTGTTACGGGCTAATGTCACACGGGCGCCGATTATATTCTTGTTTCCAAGCGCCAGCTTTCTTGTTCGCATACTGCCACCCCCTTACCTTTATTATATGTAAAAAACACTTGCTATATTTGGTAATACCAAATATAATAAATATATTTAACGACGCCAAAAATGGAGGGCTGAAATATGAATAAAGAAAAAGTGTACGAATACATTGAGGAAGCAGATAAAGCGCAGGTGATGGAACTGCTGGACGCGGTGGTAAACCGCTTTCGGGAACTGTATGCTGATCCGGAGCTGGTGGTGATGACCCTGTCAGCAGCAGACCGGCAGGCGAGGGAAGCGCAGTTGGAGAGAATCGTTTCTATGATACGATCGCAGGTGTAGTTTTGCGCCCGAAAAGGGGTGTTCTGATTGCACAAAATGAAAGAAAAAACTTTGTAATTTATTCTAAAATTTTTCTTGACAAACAGCCGAAACGGTGATAAGATAATCGAGCGCGTATAGGGAAATTATGCGCGCACTGCGATGATGCGGGAGATTGCGTCTAAAAAACGGTAACTTCCGCGGAGTATGTCCGGTCATCGGGCGGCTGAACTGCTT
>JAZNLP010000145.1:0-2414 GCA_045579165.1 Faecousia sp. | reverse complement strand
GCCTCGGTCTCGATCATGACCACCTTCTCGAAGGTGGAGCTGATGCACACGAAGCACTGGCAGGCCTCACGCTCGTCTGCGGAGGGGTTCACGATATACTGGCCGTCCAGATAAGCCACGTTGGTGGTGGCGACAGGTCCGTTCCAGGGCACATCGGAAGACGCGATGGCGATGGAAGCGCCCAGGGAAGCAACCACTTCCACGGGATTTTCCTGGTCGTTGGCCATGACGGTGCAGGTAACGACGGTGTCGTTACGCAGCTCCTCGTCGAACAGAGGACGCATGGGCCGGTCGATGATACGGCTGTTCAGGATGCCCCGCTCGGAGGGCTTGCCCTCGCGGCGGTTGAAAGAGCCGGGAATGCGGCCCACAGAGTACATTCTCTCCTCAAACTCGATGGTCAGAGGGAAGTAGTCGATACCGGCCTTGGGGATGGGGTTGCAGGTGCAGGTGGTCAGAACCACGGTGTCGCCGTAGCGGCAGATGCACTCGGCGTTGGCCAGCTCTGCCACCTTACCGGTTTCCACAGTAAAGGTGCGGCCGCCGATTTCCGTTTCGAATACACGGTGATTGGGATACTGTTTGCGAGTAATCATTTGTATTTACCTCCTTAAGATAGTGCGTCATTCCGAGGAGCCAAAGGCGACGTGGGAATCCCCCGGATCTTCCAGCCAGCCGGAATCCTTCGGGGATTGCCACGCCAGTGGCGCTCCGCGCAGCGAATCTAAATATCCCGCTTGCCTGACGGCAAGCGCACATTGATTCTGTGTGAACTGGCTCGCAATGACGTGTGTTGTTGTTCGGGAGGTTTAGCACTTGAATCGAATGTCAAGGATTTGACAGCCCATTCAACTGCTAAGCGACTCCCAATGGCTTCTCGTGAAAAAGGGCGACGGTGCCCGTCGCCCTTTCACAATTCTTACTTACGGATACCCAGCTTGGCGATCAGAGCACGGTAACGGTTGATATCCTTCTTTGCCAGATAGTCCAGCAGGCTGCGGCGCTTACCAACCATCATCAGCAGACCACGACGGGAGTGGTTGTCGTGCTTGTGCACGCGCAGGTGATCGGTCAGCTCGTTGATGCGGGCAGTCAGGATAGCGACCTGAACCTCGGGGGAACCGGTGTCGCCCTCGTGGGTTGCGTTGTCCAGGATGACCTGGTTCTTCTTTTCCTTCTGAATCATGGTATATTCCACCTTTTCATAAATTTACCTCGCGCCAAGTAGAGGGTCGGTGTCTTCCCAAAACTGAGCTGCGGGCATAGAAATTTCGTCTGGCCATAGCCAGCTCGAACATCTTATCATAAGTTTTCCCAAATGTAAAGGAAAATTTTCATGTTTTTTCAAAGAATTCTCTGGTTTGGCAGGCATTTTCCCAGATTTCTGCTTTTAATTCTTCCAGAGAATCAAATTTCCGCTCCGGGCGCAGGAATTTGTAAAAGTCCAGAGTCAGTTCTTTTCCGTAAAGATCCCCCTGAAAATCCAGAAGCCAGGCTTCCACGGTGACCCGGTGTCCGCCCACGGTGGGACGGCTTCCGATGTTGGTCACGGCGGCAAATTTCTGCCCATCCGTCTCTGCCATGCAGGCATAGACACCGTGCTTTGGCACCGCCACCCCGTCAGGGATGCGGATATTGGCGGTGGGAATGCCCAAGGTCCGCCCCAGCTGCCGCCCAGCGACCACCTCCGCAGTAAGCCTGTGGGGATGACCCATGAACCGGACTGCCGTCTCCATATCGCCCTGCTCCAGAAGCTTACGGATATGGGTAGAGGAGATGCGGATGCCGTCCAGGGTCTGCTCCGGAATCACGGTGCAAGGAAGTCCCTTTTCCTTGCAGTAGCTTGCAAGCTTTTCCGCTGTGCCGCTGCCCCCGGCGCCAAACCGGAAGTCGCTGCCGCAGACAAAGCCGGCTGCGCCATCACAGATCAAGCGCTCCAGAAAGTCCTGCCAATCGGTTGACATAACATATTTCGTCACCGGCAGCACCAGCACCTCTTCCATGCCATATTCCCGGAGCAAATCTTCCCGATCTGCTGCGGTATTGACCGTAAGCGGGGCGCTTTGCGCGAGCAAAGACTGGGGGTGGGCGTCAAACGTGATGGCGCAGGGGGTCATTTTTCCCTGTTTTGCCATGGTAACACAGGCTTTCAGCAGCGCCTGGTGTCCCAAATGCACCCCGTCAAAAAAACCGAGGACGATGATCTTCTTATTCTGTTCCATAGCATCTCCCTCCGCCAGTCATTGTTTTTATACTTCAAAAAAGCTCTTTATGGTTGACATAACTCCGTCGTCAACACGGCTCAGGGCGAGAAATTCTCCCTGGGCGCTATAGACCCGGTATGTACCGTCAGCCATCGCCACCGAGAAGCTGTTGCCGTTGCGGCAGCGAGTTTCCTGCTTTGGGGTCAGGGT
>JAZNLP010000144.1:0-16402 GCA_045579165.1 Faecousia sp. | reverse complement strand
TTATGCCAAAATCCGATAATCAGAAGCCTAAGATTCTTTACATACTGGACTATCTGCAAAAAAACTCCCACGAGGCGCATCCCGTGAGAGCTTCTGAGCTCATCGCCATGCTGGACCGGGATCACCGGATCCAATGCGAGCGAAAAACCATTTATTCAGATATTGCGGTTTTGCAGGATTACGGCGTTGACATTATCTCTGTGCCCGGAAAGAACGGCGGATTCTATGTGGCATCCCGTAACTTTGAACTGTCAGAACTGAAGCTTCTGGTGGATGCGGTATTATCCAGCAAATATCTCACAGAGAAGAAATCCCGGGAGCTGATCGAAAAACTTTGCAAAGAATGCAGTGTGCACGAAGCAAAGCTCCTGCGCCGGGACATTCTGGTCTCCGGCCGGGTCAAAAGCATGAACGAGACCATCTATTATGCAATCGATACCATCCAGGAAGCCATTGGGGAAAATAAGCAGATCACCTTCCGTTATTTCGACTGGGGCATTGACGGAAAGCGTCACTACCGGGAGAAGAATTATCAGGCAAGCCCCTACGGCCTGTGTCAGGATAACGAAAACTGTTACCTGCTTGCCTATTCCCAGCGCTACGGCGTCACATCCTACCGGGTCGACAGAATGAGTGACATCAAGCTGTCTGACGAGTCCAGAATCCCTTGTAAGGAATTGACGGGTAAAGCGCTTAACGACCACGCAAAGCGCCTGTTTCAAATGTTTTCCGGTGATGCAACCGATGTGAAGCTTCGTTTTCACCGGGATCTGATCAATGTGGTCTTTGATAAATTCGGCAGAGATGTGATGCTGATCCCCGATGGGCCGGATCACTTTGTCTTTACAGTCAATGTGGCGGCTTCTCCCATGTTTTTGACCTGGGTCATCGGCTTTGGAAGCAAGGCGAAGATCTTGTACCCCCAATCCGTGGTGGATCAGTGCCGGGCATTGTGCCAAGAAGCCCTTTCTGCTTACGAAGACAGAGAATAGGATTGAAGCAGGGTGTCCACGACGGACTGAAGCTTTCCAGCTTCGGAAGCAGGAACCAATACTGTCAGGCAGTAATGGTAGTTTCCGTCATCCAAAACTGCACAGCGGCCTACCTTTTCTCCTTCTGCTGTGACCGTTGACCAAGCACACAGATACCGGTTGAAGCCATCGTCCCGCAGCTGCATCACAGACAGCTTATCAGCAGGATACCCAGTAACTGTTTGTAGTGTTTTATTTAGATCCCCCGATTCATAGGTCTCCATAAGAACCTCATAATTCTCGCCAAAATACATTTTCCCGGAGTCTGAACTTAAAACACTTTGCGCCGCATCTTCCGGCAGATCCAATTTGATTTGCGAAGGCTCTGCGGGCGGAGCAGCCACATATACATCCTGCAGCTGTTCAAAGGTTTCCGCTGCACTGCAGCCGCAAAGCAGCGCGCAAAGCACCATTACAATCACGATTATCCGTTTTTTCACATATACCCCTCCCAAAAGGAATGAACTATGAACTACTTTGTCTGTTACCTGTTACTAATAAATGCCGCCGGGCTCGTGCTTATGCTATCAGATAAAATTCGGGCGCAGAAAAACAAATGGCGTATCCGGGAGTCTGTGCTGCTTGGAACAGCCATTTTAGGCGGCAGCATTGGAACATGGCTTGGAATGCGAACATTTCGGCATAAAACAAAGCATCCTAAATTCTCCATTGGATTACCGGTTATCATCGCCCTGCAGCTTATCCTGGCAGGCTGGATCTTCATGAAATAAGAATTGGCACCGCATTTGCGGTGCCAATTCTTTAGATAAACAGCAAAAGTATCATATTCAAGACCATATACCCCGTCAAAACAAGAACACCGGGAGAGGTAAAGAAACATCGAATACACCAGGGATGGATCTTCTTCGATGCAAAATACTCCGCAATGCTGCGGCTCTTTACTGCCGCAAGGATCAAACAGACTGCGGCGCAGCCAAAAATCAGAGCATAAAGCAGGATATCTAAATGCGCGGCAGGAAACAGTTCCATAGCCCGGGAGAACAGATCGCCCAGCACAAAGTTGTTGATAAAGTGCAGCAAAACTGCCCAGCCCAGGGAATACTCAGCAGCGGCATAGCTGAGAACCAGACCCACTGCAAAAGCGTACAGCGACTGTGTTAGATTCCCGTGAAAGATTCCAAACAGGAACGCAGAGCCCAGGATCGCGAACTTCTTTCCGTAAGGCAACAGGTTGCGAAGGATCAGTCCCCGGAACAGCACCTCTTCAAATACAGGCGCAAACAAGGAAACATACAGGAACATACTCACTGTATTCGGCGCTCCGGTAACCGTCTCCAGCACACCTCTTCCCGACAGTCCCAACAGGTTCAGCAGCCACTCCAAAAGCGGTTCCAGTACAGTAAACAGAGCCTGACCGCTGAGGAAAACACAGAAAAGCACTGCGAAGGCTTTGCCTGTCATCTTCTTTTCCCTTTGCCAAATGTCGTGGAAGCAATATCGGGGCTTCTTCCAGCAGAGCAAAATGATCCCGCCGATGATACACGCCAGCAGGTATCCCCAACCGTTACCCATCAACCGCTCGGTGATGTCTGCGTAATCCCCATAGGGATTCAAAAGCTGGCTTAGAAAATACGCAAAACCGTCCGCAAAAAGTACAGCAGTCACCGCAGTGTTTATAAGGAAATAGTACACCAGAACTGTCAGTCCGCTGTAGCCAAACTGCCGGCGCAGATCCCCCTGAATCGTCTTCTTATCCATTACAGTTCTCCAACTCCTGAATGAGCGCCTCGGCGCACATCATGCCATCGATCGCTGCGGACATGATGCCGCCGGCATAACCTGCACCCTCCCCGCAAGGATACAAGCCGCACAAAGAGGATTGTCTGTTATCCCCTCTCAAAATGCGTACCGGTGAGGAGCTTCTGGTTTCCGGCGCTGTCATTACCGCATCCGGATGAGAGAAGCCCTTCAGCACCTGATCCAAGCGCGGCAGCGCCTGCTCCATGGCATCCGTGATGACCGTCGGCAGGACTTTGTGAAGATCGCACCACTTAATACCCGGTCGATAAGTGGGCATGACAGATACCGGTCCTGCGCTTTCCTTTCCGGTCAAAAAGTCCGAAACCGTTTGCGCCGGGGCGCGATAACTGCCGGACAAACGATATGCCTTTTGCTCCAGCTCCCTTTGCCACATCACGCCGCCCAGAGGGCCGGGATACGGAAATTCCTTTGGATCGACTGTAACCAAAAGAGCGGAATTGGCATTAGCGCCATCACGATCTGCGTAGCTCATGCCGTTGGTAACGATTCCGTTCTCCTCAGAAGCGGCAGCCACTACATAACCGCCGGGACACATGCAGAACGTGTATACAGTCCGGTCCTCCAAATGGCACACCAGCTTGTAATCCGCCGGTGGCAAGGGAAGATCGTCCGATCCATACTGAGACTTGTCCACCAGCGACTGGGGATGCTCGATCCGCACACCCATGGAAAAAGGCTTTGGCTCCATGGGAATGCCCTTGCTTAACAGCATAGAGAACGTATCCCGGGCACTGTGTCCGATGGCAAGGATCACACAGGAGGATTCAAGTTTCTCTTCCCCGTTAACAACAACGCCGGTAATACGGCCGGATTCTACGCAAAGCTCCGTGACATGGGCGCCAAACCGGATCTGTCCGCCTAATGCAATGATCCGCCGGCGGATGTTCTGCACAACCTCCAAAAGCACATCCGTGCCGATATGAGGTTTTGCGTCATATAAAATATCCTCCCGGGCACCGGCTTTCACAAACTGTTCCAAAATCCAGCCGATCCGGGGATTGTTCAGCCCGGTATTGAGCTTACCGTCGGAGAAAGTACCGGCACCGCCCTCACCAAACTGCACATTGCTGTTGGGATCCAGCTCCCCGGTTGCAAAAAAGTGCTGCACTTTTTGATTGCGTGTGACCGCGTCCTCGCCTCGCTCCAAAACGATGGGCTTGCATCCTGCAAGCGCCAGAACCAGCGCCGCAAACATACCTGCCGGACCAAAACCAACCACAATGGGTCTGTCAAGTAAAGCTCCGTGAAATTTCGGTGCTTTATAGTAAGAAGCTGATGCCAAAGCAGCCCGCTTACACTTGCTGGCACGGAGAATTTTCTGTTCATTCCCCTCAACGGATACATCGATGGTATAAATAATACGCACATCCGGCTTCTTCCGGGCATCGATGGATCTGCGAACGATCCGAAGCTGACGGATCTTGGATGCGGAAACCTTCAGCATATTGGCAGCCTCAAAAAGCAGCTGGTTCGGATCATGTGCCGGGGGGAATGAAATATCCCGTATGCGTATCATCTGCACATTCCTCCTGCCTGCAAACCTGCCAACCGCCCGGAGCTCCATGCCCATTGGAGATTATAGCCGCCGCAGTCACCGTCCACATCCAGCACCTCACCGCAGGCATACAGATCTTTCACCAGACGGCTTTCCATGGTTGCAGGATCAAACTCAGCAGTCACGATACCGCCTGCAGTAACCTGTGCGCTGTCCATGCCCAAAGGCTCAGTCAATTCCACATCCAGTCCTTTTACAAGGGCGCATACAGATGTGATATCCTCGTCCGTCAGCTGAGAGATCAGTGTCTGCAGCCGCAAGCCTGCGCTCTGAACCAATACCCGACCCAGCCTGTTATGGAGTATACCGGTCAGCAGCTCATCCGCAGTCAAACGGGTCTGACGCCGCCGAACCAGTTCCTGAAACAAATCAGACTGTTCCATTTCCGGAAGAAAATCCATGCGACAACTCCAGTCTCCCTTATCTTGACACACATCCCGGGAAACCTCGAAGATCACCGGCCCGGACAGGCCGTACTCTGTAAACTGCACTTCGCCCGTGCTTTGGGAGAACAAACTGCCATCATAAACGATACTAGCCCGGCAGTTCGCGCGGACACCTTTCAGCGATGCAAGGGCGCTCCAGTTGCTTTTAAGCTGCACCAGTGCTGGACGAAGTCTGCTGCAGCTGTGCCCCATGCTTCTAAGGAGCTTGTAGCCGGACATAGAGCCACCCAGCTTTGTTCCCGCAAGACCGCCGCAGGCAACGATCAGCTTATCGCATTTTACTGTGGAATCGTCACCCTCAACATAGAAACCATCCGGTTTCTTGAAGATCTTTTTCACCTCAAAGCCGGTCACAAGTTCAATGTTGTCACGATGTAATCCAAAGCGCAGAACATCCACTACAGAATTTGCCTGATCGGAATAGGGATACACTCGACCGGAGTCTTCAGCGACTGTGTAAAGTCCCAGCTGCCGAAACCATTCCAAGGTTTTCTGCGGTGGAAACACTTTCATGGCGCACGAAGAAAATTCCGGATCCAGGCCATGATAGCCTGTTTCCCCTGCATTCAAATTGGTAAGGTTGCAGCGACCGTTTCCGGTAGCCTGCAGCTTGCGGCCAACCCGAGCCTGGCGCTCAAACAAAACCACCTGCACATCCGGATTCTCTGCCGCCGCAAGGGCTGCTGCCATACCGGATGCACCTGCGCCGATAATTCCAATAACCATACCATCACCTGCTTTCTTTTCTGTATTATACTTCACAAACACTTAGGATACAAGAAAAAATTCTTTTCAAATCCTCTTCCCTGTGGTATAGTGAGAGTAATCTATGATAGGCGGACGCTATGGACAGAAACAATATTGAGAAAATCGCCCAAAACCAGGAGGATAAGATCTTACTGGCTAAGGTTTGGGATAAGATCACAACCGGAATGCGGCGAAATATACCGGCTAATTCCTGTTTTTTATCCCCCAGAGAGCAAGAAATGACCCGTTTCCTGTTTGGTAATCAAGACGGGCTAATTTCCTTCGGCGGCTACGAGGATGCGGAACGCAAAATGCTCGTTTTCCTGCCGGAATACCTTGACAAAGATTATTTTTCAGAGGATGACTCCCCCGTTGCTTGCTTAAGGGCGGAATTTTACGATGGGGATTCCCCTTCTCATCGGGATTTTCTTGGCGCGCTTCTTGGCAGCGGAATCGCCAGAGACTGCATTGGCGATATCTGCGTTGGTAAGGGTAGCTGTGACTTCTTTGTTACTGCTGAGATCGCTCCATATCTGCTGCAAAACTTTGCTTCCGCCGGCAGAACCAAACTGCGTCTGAGCAGAATCCCCCTGTCACAGGTTTCTGTACCTGAGCCAACTGTTCAGGTGATTAAAGATACACTTGCATCACTTCGTTTAGACAGCGTGATCTCCTCCGGATTTCGAATCGGCCGCAGCCTTGCTGCACAGTATATTTCTGCAGGAAAAGCCGCTATTGACGGCCTGCCCTGCGAGAAGCCGGATAAATCTGTGATCGAGGGCGCAAAGATCTCTGTGCGGAGTCTTGGCAAAATCAAGCTGGCCTCTGTGAATGGAACTACGAAAAAAGGACGAATTTCGGTGGTGATCCACCGCTATGTGTGAGGTAATGGATATGAAAATGGATGACGTGATCGCACGGATCAACGAATTGGCTAAAAAAGCAAAAACGGAAGAGCTGACAGCCGAGGAATTGCAGGAGCGGGACAAGCTTCGCAGGATCTATATCGACTCTGTAAAAGCGAATTTGGTAGGTCAGCTGGAAAACACATATTATGTGGATCCTGACGGCACTAAGCATAAGCTGAAGCATAAATAATGCATGAATAGACTGGGTAAAACCGTCTGCCCGTGTCAGATTGTCTCTTGACAAACACATGCGCCTGTGCTAGAATACTTTGGCAATCAAGTGAATAGCTTTGATTCGGAGTGATACCCAAGAGGCCGAAGGGGCTCCCCTGCTAAGGGAGTAGGCGTCTAAACAGCGCGCGAGGGTTCAAATCCCTCTCACTCCGCCATAAAAAACCTCACCCATTCGGGTGGGGTTTTTATGCTGTGAGGGATTTGAAAATTCTAAATGCAACGCGGATGAGCGTTGCTCGCGACGGCTTGACGGAGCGAAACCATAATTTTTGCGTCAGCAAAAATGCAAGCAAATCCCTCTCACTCCGCCATAAAATACCTATTACAAATAAAAAGCGACTTGCATAGACAAGTCGCTTTTTTGGCGGAGAGTGTGAGATTCGAACTCACGGTGGGTCGCCCCATCACCAGTTTTCAAGACTGGCTCCTTAAACCGCTCGGACAACTCTCCATGCTGCTAAACTATACCATTTAACCGTAAAAAAGTCAAGCTTTCAGGTGGCCCGTCTTTTGCAGCGTCAGACCTTGACAGATCGTAAAATGTAGGATATTGTTTAATTATCCATTAAGACACGGAGGTGCGGGATGGCTGAAAAAGCAATCATTTTTGATCTGGACGGTACGCTCACGGATTCCGGCGAAGGCATTCTTAACTGTGCCGAATTGACCCTTCGGCATTTTGGATTGCCTGTTCCCGATAGAGTGACTATGCGGATCTTTGTTGGTCCACCTCTTCGGGACACATTTCTTGACTTCGGCATCCCCAGCGACCGAATGGAAGAAGCCATTGCGGTTTACCGAAGCCGATACAATACAGTCGGCAAATTTGAGAATTATCCCTACCCCGGTATTCCGGAGATGGTGAAAAAGCTGAAACAGGACGGACATATCCTGGCTGTCGCTACCTCAAAGCCGGAAATAACCGCCGTGGAGATCCTGGAGAAATTCGAGCTGGCGCAGTATTTCGACATCGTCTGCGGCGCGACTCTGGACGGCACAGCTGACGCAAAGGAGCTGATCATTTCCCGGGTGATGAAGCAAATCGGAGACAGCAGAGAATGGCGAATGGTCGGCGATACCGTTTTCGATATCCTTGGCGCAGGTGTGCACAAGATCCCCGCCATTGGCGTGACCTGGGGATACGGCTCTGTTCCGGAAATGGAAAATGCCGGTGCGACAGCCATTACAACAACGACCGAAGAGCTTTACAACCTACTCAGCAAATAAACGGTGCGCTGTTCCAAGCCGGAACAGCGCACAAATTATTCTAGAAGATCAGGCAGGAAACACATTGGTGATCCAGATCATCAGCGGAATCAGTAGCGAAATAACACTTACGATCCAGGGTGTCAGAATACGCCGCGAACCAAACATCAGCAAAAGACACACAGCCGTGATCATCAAAGGAAACAAGACAGCCACTTCCCGCAGGATCTGGTAGGTAAAAGAACCGTCCTCCCGCAGTCCCAGCCCCACAACTGTAGACAAGGTTGCCTCGTTATGTATGGCAAGATACACCGCACCCACGGCAACCGGAACAGCAGCGATAATTTTCCGGAGCTTAAAGACATTACCGAAAAACTTCTCCAAAAAATTACCGACTTTTGATAAAAATGCACCAATGGGTTTTGTATACGGGCAAAGTTTGTCCGATATCGGCCGGAAGAAATTTGATATTTTTTTTCGCAATCCCATACTTACCTCCGGGAAAAGATTGAAAATCTTATCATATTATATCATGTTCTGAAGAAAATGCAACCCGATGTTTTTAGTCCGTTTTGTTGTACTTTTAGTGCAGTATCCTATGTTCAGAAAGTAAAAAACAAGGAGGAAACTGCAATGAAAACCACTACTTATCGTACAAACGGACATCCTGTTTACCCCAACGCAGCTGAAAAAGGATACAAGCTCAACCAGATCCTTGATTATCTGCTGACAGGGGCTGCAGGCTTCGGCGTCGTAACCGCGCTATTGTTTCTGGTATCACTAAACTGATTGCTTCTTATTGTCCCTGTAAAGGGCCGAAAGGCCCTTCAGGAGCAGATCCTTGTCGTAAATGATCTCCCGGTTGCACATAGGCAGTACAAACTTTGCGATACCGCCGGTGGCAACAATTGTCGCCTGACACCCCAGCTCTTGCTCCATGCGCTCAATCATACCATCCAGCATGCAGGCCGTACCCATCATGATACCGCTTCTCATGCAGTCAATGGTATTGCGTCCGATCGCGCGCTTGGGTTCATCCAGCTGCAGGCCGGGAAGCAGAGCAGTCCGCTCTGTCAGCGCGTCCATGGAGATCTTTACACCGGGTATGATACTGCCGCCGATCAGCGTACCCGTCTTATCCAGCACAACCATCGTGGTTGCTGTGCCCATATCGATCACGATCATAGGCGGCTTGTGCTCCTGCAGAGCCGCAACACAGCCAACAACCAGATCAGCTCCGGTCTGCCCCGGGTTCTCAATTTGAATATTCAGACCCGTTTTGAGTCCCGGGCCGACCACAAGGCTGCGCTTACCTATGAGCTTTAAAAGCGCGGTCTTCATGGAATTAAGCACCTGGGGAACTACGGACGCAATGATAGAGCCTTCAATGGTTTTGGCATCCACACCGTAGACATCCAGGATCATTTTCAGATCAATGCAGTATTCATCGGATGTTTTAGTGGCATCCGTGCGAAGTCTTGCCTCAAAAGCGATCTCCTCGCCCACAATGCCGCCGATTACAATATTAGAGTTGCCAACATCTACTGCCAAAATCATAATAACGCCTCCAGATCCGCCTGCCGCAAGATCCGGCAGGCTGTAATTTTATTCTCATTTGTTTCGATCAGACCCACGCTGCCGCCGGATGAGCCGCAGGCGCCGGGATTCATGATCCAAAGTGTACCATCCCGCTCACAGTGAGGAATATGCGTGTGCCCATACAGAACTGCCTGTGCACCGGAAGCACTTGCGTCCTTAAGTAAGCTATATAGTCCTGATTTTACATTATGCAGATGTCCGTGGGTCATATATAGATCCACACCGCAGACCCGATAAGAAAGGACTTCCGGAACGATGGTGTGGACTCGATAACGGTCGCAATTTCCGGGAACGATGTGAAACTGCAGGTGTGGGAATTCCTCCTGCATAGCTTGCCCGTCGTCGTAATAGTCCCCCAAATGGATCACAGCATTCGGCTTCACCGCACGAATAGCAGAGCGCATAAAGCAAAGTCCGGAATGGGAGTCAGACATTACAAGTATTTTCATGTGCATGACCTCCATACTGCGCCATTTTTCTTATTATAACACAAAGTTTCCTGAATTTCCACAGATGAACACATTTTTTCTTTCCCCAATATCCCATAGCACAAATGGCTGATTTTACGCATATAATACAGCAGAAAATCGCAGGAGGCTCAGTTATGGAAAAACAATCAGACTCTCAAAAACTATCCATGCAGGACGCCATGAAGCTTGCCAACAGTCCCGCAGGGCAGCAGTTACTGGCGTTGCTGCGAGATTCCCATGGTGATAAAATCGATCAGGCGCTGACGCAGGCCTCCTCTGGAGATTACGCGCAGCTGTCAAAGACCATGCAGACACTGATGGCTTCCCCGGAAGCCCGCGCCTTACTGGAGCAGTTAAGGGGGTATCAGTTTGGATAATATGGAGGATAAGCTCAGCACGATCCTCGCCAATCCCCAGCTGATGTCGCAGATCATGTCCATGGCACAGTCTCTGGGCCAATCCCAGCCAGCTACACCGCAGGACGCACCACCGCCTCCCCCGCCCCCGCAAGAACCTATTATGTCTAAGACCGGGTTCAACTTAAGCGGAACGGATGGAGAAATGCTGCGAAAGATCGTGTCTGCAACCCAGCAAACCGGTGTTGACCGCAATCAGATGGGGCTGTTAAAAGCCCTTGGACCATACCTCAGCCGAAACCGGATCGTAAAGCTGGAAAAAGCTATGCGTGCTGCAAGAATTGCCAGCTTTGCGGCAGCTGCTCTGGGCAGCGGCAAAATATTCCCCACAGGCAGGTGAAACCCATGTATAACCGATACATACCCCAGCCAGACGGATCCTACCGTCGAAACCGTGTCCCGGAGCCAAGGCACGATCCTCCACCTGTGGCCGTAAGGCAGGAACACCACCACGAAGCACCGAAGCCGGAAGTTCCCTGCAACGAACCCTGTGAAACGCCTAACTTCCAGCCGCCGCAGTCACCTGCGAGTAAAAAGCCCCAAGGCAGCAGCGTGGAAGGTTTTTTGCGGCAGCTGCTGCCAAAGGATTTCGACACCGGCGATCTGATGGTTATCCTATTGCTGCTTTTAATGGCAGGCGATTGCGCGGAGGATCATAACACTGCCCTGCTGACTTTGGCACTATATCTGTTTATGTAAAAAAACTCCTCCGGAAATTCCGGAGGAGATATTTTTATTTCGCCACAAAGCCAACCTTTTTATAAACCTTGCGAAGGGTCTTTTCCGCAACATAGGCTGCCTTTTCCGCACCACCGCGGAAAACCGATTCCAGATATCCCTTGTCCTTCATCAGACGGGTCGACTCCTCCCGGATGGGCCGCAGAGTCTCTACCACAGCTTCACCAACAGCAGGCTTAAACTTTCCGTAACCGCAGCCGGCAAATTCATCTTCGATCTGCTGATACGTCTTTCCCGTAACCGCAGAATAAATGGTCATCAGATTGGCAACGCCGGGCTTGTTTTCCCGATCGTAACGGACACAGTTTTCCGTATCAGAGTCGGTGATCGCACGCTTAAACTGCTTCATGATCACCTCAGGCGGATCCATCAGCAGGATACGGCCGGTATCCTCATCCTCAGACTTGGACATCTTTGCCACAGGATTGGTCAGACTCATGATCCGAGCGCCCACCTTAGGCACAAAGGGCTCCGGGATCTTAAACACATCCCCATAAATACCGTTAAAACGCCGAGCGATGGTGTGGGTCAGCTCCACATGCTGCTTCTGATCCTCGCCCACAGGCACCAGATCCGGCTGATACAGCAGAATATCCGCCGCCATCAGCGCAGGATAGGTAAACAAGCCGCCATTAATATTGTCTGCGTTTTTTGCGGACTTATCCTTAAACTGGGTCATCCGGGACAGCTCACCAAACATGGCATAGCAATCCAAAACCCAACCCAGCTCTGCGTGCTGATGGACATGGCTTTGAATAAACAGCGTATTCTTTTCGGGGTCGAGACCGCAGGCAATGTACTGCGCCAGCTGCTCCAGGGTGCGTCTGCGAAGATCCGCAGGATTCTGACGCACTGTAATCGCATGCATATCCGCCATAAAATAGAAGCAATCATATTCCTCCGCCCGCTCTGCCCAGTTCTTGATCGCACCCAGGTAAGAACCCAGGGTCAGGTCACCGGAGGGCTTGATGCCGGAAAGCATTCTTTTTTTCGCAACAACAGCTTGTTCCATAACAAAAACCGCCTCATAGAGAAAATTATGGATGTATTTTACCATATCCATCCGCAAAAGGCAAGTAACGGTACGATCTTTTCTTTTGTGATACTTGCATCCTGAGAAAAAATATCGTATAATAAAGCAAAACGTAGGTTAATAATCGAAAGGAAGATAGAATTTATGCAGTTCGAATACAAAACCAAAGGCACTTGCTCTCAGCGTATCCTCTTTGAGATCGAGGATGGCAAACTGAAAAATGTCCAGTACATCGGCGGCTGCAACGGCAACCTGAAGGGAATCAGTTCTCTGGTCGATGGTATGGATGTGGACGAAGTTATCTCCCGACTGGAGGGAACTACCTGCGGCATGAAGAATACCTCTTGCCCTGATCAGCTGGCTACCGCCTTAAAGGAAGCAAAACAGCAGCTTTAAGATGATCATCGCCGTCCCGATTTACCGGGACGGCGGTTTTTTATCAAAATTCGTCGGGGATCGGTTTTGTAACGCCGGTTCTCCTTGCTTTATCCAATCCGCCCGCCATATGGGGCTGTTCGCTGTCCGCAAATCGAGCCCGCCGGATAATATCCTCCCCAAACTTGTCTCTGAGGGCATCCACCGTCTCATCTAAGCGCAGCTTTTTCTCATACTGCACCGGCGACATTCCGGAAAACAAGTCAAATTGCTGATACGGCTCTTTGGAAAGGCGGGTAACCTGCACACCCAACTGGCGCAACGGCGTAATCTGATCCCACGCCTCATTAAAAATACGGCAGGCTGCTTCGAATATCTCTGTCGTAATATTGGTGGCGCCAGGAAGCACGGACTGATGGGAAAAATGCTGAAATTCGTTGGTTCGCAAATGCACGCAGATACAGCTGCCGCATTTTTCGTCCTGCCGCATCCGGCTGGCAACCGTCTCGCACAGGCTCAGCAGCACTTGATATGCCTGCTGATAGGTGGTTACATCGTTAGCCGTGGTCACAGAATTTCCGTATCCCTTGTTTTCCGCAGGCTCCGGAGTTACCATATCCGCATTACGCCCGTTGGCAAAATGCCAGATGGTCTCCCCATGTTTTCCCAGCTGCCGTTTTATAAGGTGCATATCAGCCCTTGCCAGATCCCCTATGGTATAGATCCCCAGGCGATTCAGCTTCTTTTGGGTAGCAGCGCCCACCAAAAACAGATCCCGCACCGGAAGCAGCCACATTTTTTCTTCCATCTCCTCCGGAAACAGGGTGTGGACCTTGTTGGGTTTTTCAAAATCCCCTGCCATTTTCGCCAGCAGCTTGTTGCTGGAGATCCCCACATTCACCGTAAAGCCCAGCTCTTCCCAGATCCGCTGGCGCATTTTCTCCGCTGCCAGCCGGGGTGCGCCCCAAAGCCGCTGCGTGCCGGTCATATCCACCCATGCCTCGTCGATGGAATACTGCTCCACACAAGGACTGAACTGTCGAAGAACAGCTACAAAATGCCGGCTGGCTTCCACATACAGCGGATAATCCGGAGCGACCACCTTCAGATTCGGACATTTTTCCAGCGCCAGAAACAGCGGCTCTCCCGTCTGGATCCCGTACTTTTTCGCAGGGGTGCTTTTGGCAAGAATGATGCTGTGCCGGGATTCTTTGTCCCCTGCCACCACCGACGGAACATCCCGCAGATCTTCCTTCTCACCCAAAACTTTCACCCGATAAGCTGCGCTCCAGCTCAAAAACGCCGAATTGGCGTCCACATGAAAGATCACACGCTCTGCCATCAGTAGATCCTCCGGTACATACACCAGCTGTGGGTGCGGATGGTGTATTTCAGTTCAAACATCCATTCCTTGCCCCGAACCGTGGCTTTGCACAGAAAAATCTGGGCTTCGATCCCCACATACTGGATGTTTTTTGTGCCTACGACTTCCTCAATATCGATACGCAGCAGCTGATGCGCCTCATCCTCCATACGAAGGCGCAGCGGACGGATCTCGCCGTCGGCGCTGCATACGGATATCACATCTACCGGGCTGTTTCTGGTCACGCTGCTCACCTCCTTGCTTTTACATTATAGCACATTTGTTCGTATTATGCAAGAGGGATTTTGTGGTTGCGGGAACTACCCGGATTTGCTATAATGAACAAAACAGAGAAAGAGGTCACGCCATGCTGAAGTACCCATGTCTTGTTCTGGATCATGACGACACGGTAGTCCAGAGCATGAAAACCCTGAGCTATCCGTTCTTTCTATATGTGCTGGAGATATTCCGCCCCGGCCAGACCATGACTTTTACTGACTATGTCCGGGACTGCCATCACTACGGGTTTGCCGAGCTCTGCCGCCTGCGGTTCGGCTTTACAGAAGAGGAGCTTCATAAAGAGCACGAAATGTGGATGGGCTATGTGCTCAGCCACACGCCGGACCCCTACCCCGGCATTGGTGATGTTATCAAGCGATACAAAAAAGAAGGGGGCATTCTTTGCGTGGTGTCCCATTCCAGCGAGCAAAACATCCTGCGGGATTACGATGCCCATTTCGGCATTCGTCCGGATGCGGTGTACGGCTGGGAACTGCCGGAGCATCAAAGAAAGCCCCACCCCTACCCCTTGCAGGATATCATGAAGCGCTATAATCTGAAACCGGAGCAGCTTTTGGTTGTGGATGATATGAAGCTTTCCTGCCAAATGGCAGCGCCTTTGGGTATTCAGGTGGCGTATTCCGGCTGGAGCGGTATGGGTATCCCGGAAATCGACGAAGAAATGAACCGGCTGTGTGATTACAGCTTCCAAACTACCGGTGAGTTTCAGGATTTTCTGTTTTGTTAACTTGACATTTGTGTTATAATACCATTCGGTAAGGAGGTGAGCCGTTTTGGAAAAGCAGGGCATAAAAGTAATGGCGCGAAACCGGGAAGCCTATCACGAATACTTCGTTGAGGAAGAAATGGAAGCCGGTATTGAGCTGCAAGGAACAGAAGTAAAGTCCATCCGCGCCGGTACACTGAATCTGAAGGATGCATGGTGCGGTATCAAAAACGGCGAGCTTCTGATCAATCAGATGCACATTTCCCCTTACGATCACGGAAACCGATTCAACCCGGACCCTCGGCGGGTACGCAGGCTCTTAATGCACCGCCGTGAGATCATGCGTTTGCTTGGCAAGGTCAAGCAGGACGGCTATTCTTTGATCCCCCTGTCTGTCTACTTCAAGGGCAGCCGTGTCAAGGTCAACGTTGGCCTGTGTAAGGGCAAAAAGCTATATGACAAACGACAAGCCGCGGCAGAAAAAGACGCCAAGCGTCAAATCGACCGGGCTATGAAAGAGAGGTACTAACTATGAATCCGACTTTTAAGATCACCATGGAAAACGGCGGTGTTATCGAGGGCGAGCTGTATCCCGAGAAAGCACCCCAGAGCGTTGCAAACTTTGTAGATCTGTGTAACCATAATTTCTATGACGGACTGATCTTCCACCGTGTTATCCCCGGCTTTATGATCCAGGGCGGCTGCCCCGATGGCACCGGCATGGGTGGTCCAGGCTACTGCATTAAAGGTGAGTTCTTCTTCAACGGCGTTAAGAACGACTTAAAGCATAAGCGCGGTATCCTGTCCATGGCCCGGGCTTCTTCTCCCAACAGCGCAGGCAGCCAGTTCTTTATCATGCATGAGAATGCACCCCATCTTGACGGCCAGTATGCCGCATTCGGCAAGGTGACCGCCGGCATGGATGTGGTTGACGCCATTGCTGCCACGAAAACCGGCGCACAGGACCGTCCTGTGGCGGAGCAGAAGATCGCTTCCATTACTGTTGAAGTAAGCGGCGCAGAGCTTGCAGAGCTGAAGAAGCTGCCTGATCCTTTCGGAAGATTCTAATTACATGGTGGGATGCCAGCCATCCCACCACCTCATATGGGGCCGTACTGGTTTCGACGGGGGTAGTGAGGCTGGAATAGCGGGCCGTGGCACCTGACCACGATAAAACGGGTAACTTTTAAATTTAACTGACAACAAGACTGTTGCACTGGCTGCCTAATTAGGCGCCCATCCGCCCCGGAAGGTCCACGAGCCGGGCTCGGGTGTGATTTGAGTGGAGACCGTGCGTATGGTAAGCTTTGCCCATACCATGCATGATGAAGCTACTGATTTCCGTAGGGTGTTTGTTCCCGCCGGAATGAGGGAATGTAAATAACAAACTGCGCCCGGAGAAGTTCTTTCCAAGTTGCTTTCGGACAGGGGTTCGATTCCCCTCGGCTCCACCATTCCAGACCACCATTTGATGCAAATCAAGTGGTGGTTCT
>JAZNLP010000143.1:0-12375 GCA_045579165.1 Faecousia sp. | reverse complement strand
CCGTATTTTTCCTTCACCATAGCTTCCAGCTGCCGGGCATCCTCCAGGCAGTCGCCGTGGCAGATAAACACCGTGCTGTTTTCTCCGGGCAGACCCAGCTCACCCAGCTTGCCGGCGAGGGCTTGAATGGAAGCCTTTCTGCCCCGAACCTTTGACTTGGAGATCAGGTGGCCCTCATTATCCACATGGAGCACAGGCTTGATATTCAGCATCGTGCCCACAAGGGCAGTAGCGGCGCTGACCCGGCCGCCCCGCTTCAGGTACATCAGATCATCCACCGTAAACCAGTGGGCAAGGTTCAGCCGATTTTCCGTGACCCAGTCCGCCAGCTGATCCAGCTCCATGCCGGAATCCCGCTTTTTGCAGGCATACCACACCAGCAGACCCTGGCCCAGAGAAGCGCTGAGGGAATCCACCACCCGGATCTTCCGGTGGGGGTATTTTTCTTTCAGCTCCCCGGCGGCGATTACTGCCGACTGGTAGGTGGTGCTAAGACCCGAGGAGAAGGGGATGACCAGCGCGTCCTGCCCGGCGGCAAGCGTAGGCTCGATGGTAGATTCCCACTGCTGGGGATTGACCGCAGAGGTGGTAGCAGTTTCTCCGTCCCGCAGCCCTTGATAGAGCTCCTGGATATGGTCATCTACAGAATCCGGCCGGCTTTCGCCCCGGTAATTCAAGGTCAAAGGAATAGCAATCAGATCCAGCTCCTGCAGCATAGCTTTCGGCAGGTCACAGCCGGAATCGGTAATAATTTTATAAGAAGACATGGGCATATACTCCTCCGTTGGGATGTTGTAGCATGGGGCAATTGGTTTGCCCGTGCATAAATATAGAATACTGTATTTTGTGCAAAAACGCACCCCTCAAAACAGAGAAGTGGGCTTTATCACCCCTCCAAGGGGTAGAAAAAGCCACTCTACTGTGGGTAGAGTGGCTTTTTTGCGTTATTCTTCCAAAATCTGACGGATCTTTTCCGCGATGGCGCAGCTGTTTTTGTGAATACAGCTTCCGTAACCGCAGTCGATCTCCGGGGGTGCGTCGCCGTCCAGCTCCACAGTGACCATGCGGCTTTGATCCAGACACCGGCAGTAGCCGGTAAGCATCTTCTCTTCCACGGTCATTCCTCCATAATGCAAAAGCCCATGGGAAGAAGGGTCATTTCGCCCTCGGGAGCATTCTGCAAATTCCGGCTCAACAGCAGCTTTCCGCTGGGAACTGTCCAGGAGGTCTGCCCCAGATTCACATAGATCCGGTTCGACTGTCCTTCATAGCTGCGGGTGAAGCACAGCCGCTGCTCGCCTGCCTGGAAGAACCGGATATCTCCCAGCCGCAATGCCGGGCAGTTCTTCCGCAGCTGACCCAGTTGTCGGAAATGAGATAAAAGGGCCTGATCTTCCCGCCCCCAGGGGTAGGTGCGCCGGTTAAAGGGATCTTTATATCCCTCCATGCCCGCTTCGTCGCCATAGTAAATGCTGGGCGCGCCGGGGAGGGCAAATTGCAGCATGGAAGCGATCAGCAGCCGCTCCCGGGCGGTCTCGTACTGCTGGGAGGAAAGGCTGCGCTTTGCCTGCTGTTCCCGGCTGCCGTCAAATTCGTCCACCAGAGCGGTTAAGATCCGGGGGCTATCGTGGCTGCCCAGCAGATTCATGTTGGCAAGAAATACTTGCGGCGGATAGTTTTCCCAAATGGTCAGCACAGTGTCCCGGAAGGATCTTCCGTCATCCTTTCCCCAGAGGAAATTGAGGATCGCGGTACGGAAGGGGTAGTTCATTACACTGTCCAGTTCTCCGTCCACAAAGTACCGCCGGCTCTGCCCGTAGGCCACTTTGTTGGAGGCGTCCTCCCAGACTTCACCCAGAAGCAGCGCGTCAGGTTTCAGCTTCCGCAGGTGCTTTTTCAGCAGCACCAGAAATTCGTTGGGCAGCTCGTCCGCCACATCCAGACGGAAGCCGTCGCAGCCGGCGCGCAGCCAGTGGGCGATGACGCTGTCAGGCCCGGTGATGATGTATTCCACAAAGGCGGGATCCAGCTTGTTCACCGTCGGCAGAGTGTCGAAGCCCCACCAGGAATTGTACCGGTCAGGCCACTGGGTAAACTGATACCAGGAATAGTAGGGGGACTGCCGGGAGCAGTAAGCGCCGTTCCCCCCAAAGGTGCGCTCTTTGTCGAAATACAGACTGTTGGAGCCGGTGTGGGAAAAAACCCCGTCCAGAATCACCCGGATACCCCGGTCGTGGGCTGCTTTGCAAAGCTGGGAAAATTCTTCTTCTGTGCCCAGCATAGGATCGGGGGTTTTGTAGTCACCGGTATCGTAGCGGTGGGAGGAGAAGCTTTTACTGATGGGGTTCAGGTATAAAATAGTAGCGCCGAGGGTGGCAATATAATCCATTTTTTCTGTAATGCCCCGGAAATTGCCCCCGTAAAAATCGTTGTTGAGAACCACGCCCTGGGCATTGGGCTGCCAGGAAACCTCCTCGAACCAATCCTCGTGGAGGGTGTAGGGGGTGAGCTTGCCGGTCAGATCACACTTGCCGCTGCGGCAGAACCGGTCAGGGAATACCTGATAGATCACAGCGCCCTTTGCCCAGTCCGGCACATGAAAATCTGCGGGGATACAGCTGACCTGCCAGAGGTCGCCGGCTTCCATGTTGGTATCGTCGCCAAACTTAAACAGCCGGAAGGTGTTGTATTTCTCCCAGATTCGGAAATAGTAGCGGTAAAGCCCCGGCTCTTGAAAGCGGAAGCTGCCCTGAAAAACAGCGTAGTCCCCTTGTTGGGCGCACAGGTGCAGGGGCATGACAAAGGCAGGGCTGCCGTCAGCGTTTTCAAAGATGCATTGGACACTAACAGCCCCCACGGAAGTGGGGATGTGGATGTGCAGCGTGCATTCCTGCCCGGGCACTAAAGTTCCGAAAGGATCTTTAAATTGCAGCTGTTTGCTGTCAAATAAGATACGCATAAATCCGCTCCTGTGGTTGAATTTCGGTTTGTTGGGGAAATAAAGATCTCGCGTCATTCCGAGGCTGCGTTAGCAGCCGTGGGAATCCCGTGGTTAGAGGGGTAGTTCAAAAGTTACGGGATTGCCACGTCAGGCTTACGCCTTCCTCGCAATGACGTGGTAGATAAACTCTAAGTGACGATTGATGATATGCTATACTTTACCACAAATCTCCGGGATAGGCAAGAAAAAACCGGAGCGGCAAAGCCACTCCGGTCATATTTTTTATTACCAGCCAACCATTTGGTGGAAAAGCTCCATATATCGCTGGGCAGGCTTGTTCCAGCTGAAGTCCTGCACCATATCCCGGCGCTGCAGCGCCTGGAAAGCTGCCGGGTCATCCCGGTACAGGTGCAGGCAGCGCTTCACCGCAGCCATAAAGTCGTCGGCATTGTAGCTCTGGAAGGTAAAGCCCAGACCGCCCTGGCCGTGTTCATCGGCAGGGGGAACGGTGTCCCGCAGTCCGCCGGTGGCATGGACCACAGGCACTGTGCCGTAGCGCATGGCGTTCATCTGGCTTAAGCCGCAGGGCTCGGACTTGGAGGGCATCAGATAGATGTCGCCGCCGGCGTAGATCCGGGCAGCCAGACCCAGATTGAAGGTGATCTTGGCAGCCACCCGATTGGGAAACTCTGCCGCCAGGTCCTGGAAAAACTGCTCAAACTGCGCTTCACCTGTGCCCAGGATCAGCAGCTGGCAGTCTTCTTCCTGCAGCAGCCTGTGGGCAATGTAGCACAGAAGATCCAGACCCTTGTGTCCTGCCAGACGGGTGACCATCACCATCAGCGGCACATCTGCCTTCTGGGGCAGCCCTACTTCCTGCTGCAGCGCTGCCTTGCAGGCAGCTTTGCCGGTGAGGAAAGTGTCCGCGTTATAGTGGGCGGGCAAATTGGGGTCAGTCTCCGGGTTGAAGGTGCCGGTGTCAATACCGTTGGTGATGCCAGTGAGCTTTCCGGCATTGCCGGCGATGACGCCGTCCAGACCGTGGGCGTAGTAGGGGTACATCAGCTCCCGGGAATAGCTCTCGGAAACGGTGGTCACCAGATCGCAGGTTTCGATCGCACCTTTCATCACATTCACGGCGCCGCTCATATCCAGCCGTTCCCGGAACTCCCAGGGCAGCGCCAGCACATCGTCAAAGAAGTCCCCGGCAGCCCAGCCCTGGTATTCGATGTTGTGGATGGTGAACATGCACTTGGTGTAGGGATATGCCCAGCGGTATTGAGCCTGCAGCAGCGTGGGCACAAGGGCGGTCTGCCAGTCGTTGCACTGGATCACATCCGGGATCCAGCCGATCATGGACATGGCATCCAGACAGGCCTTGGAGAAGAAGGCGAACCGCTCTCCGTCGTCCAGATGACCGTAGATAGCACCGTCCCGGGCACCGAAATAGTATTCGCTGTCAATAAAGTAGACCCGAACACCGTCCCGGGGGTTTTTCAGCCGCATCAGACCGGCATACTGCCGGCGCCAGCCAAGGCCCACCTCAAAATGGAGCACCAGCTCCGTTTCGTAGGCGGGGTTTTCTTTAATTTTTTTATAATAGGGCAGGATCAGAAGCACCTCGTTGCCTTCAATACGGGACAAGGCAGACGGAAGCGCCTCCATCACATCGCCCAGACCTCCGGACTTACAGTAGGGAGCGCCCTCAGAAGCAAGGACGGCTATTTTCATACGATCTCTCCTCTTTTGATGATAACGGGGTTGTTGGGCGTGCCCTGCAGCTTCGCGCCGGGACGAACCACCACATCCTTGTCAAGAATGACATACTTAAGCGTCGCGCCCTCGCCGATGACGGTGTCATTCATGATGACGCAGTCTTCTACCTCCGCGCCCTGACAGACAGTAACATTGCGGAACAGCACGGAATCCTCCACCTCGCCCTCCAGCATACAGCCGTCGGCGATGATGCAGTTTTCGATCTCGCAGTATTCTCCGTAGTAAGTGGGGACCCGGTCACGGACCTTGGTAAAGACGGTATGGTTGTAGCCGAACAGGTCGTGCCGCACCTCGGGATCAATGAGCGCCAGAGAATTTATGAAATATTCACCCAAGGACTCGTTGTATAAAACCTTGCCCTTAAACTGGTAGACATTGATGGACACTTCACCCTTTTGCCACTGACCCAGCACCAGATCCCGGTCCATGTGGAACAGATTCCGGGCGATGAATTCCTTGACCTTTTCCCGCAGATACTTTTTGGACAGGACAAACATATCCATGGATGCCAAATAGCCCTCGGGCGCCACATAGTCAACGGCGATATCCGCGATCTGTCCCGCATCATTCAGCTTCAGCGCCAGATCCAGCTGCTTCTTGCCGTTCGCGACACCGGCTTTGGTCACAACGGTGATATCCTTGCCGCTGGCGATATGGGATTCCACCACATTGGTCACATCAATGTTATACAGAATGGACGAGCCGGTCATGACCACATATTCGTCGTCAGAACCGTAGGTCAAAAAGTTCATGGCGGAGTACAGCGTCTCCAGCTTGCCCCGATAGTTGTCGGTGGTGGACATGGCATAGGGGGTCAAAAATTCCAGACCGCCCTCTTCCAGCTCCAGACCCCATTCTTCACCGGAGCCGATATGGTTAATCAGGCTTTGATAGTTGTGCCGGGAGATAATGCCGATCCTGCGGATGCCTGCGGCAACCATGTTGGACAGGTGAAAGTCCACCTGACGGTAACGGCTGCCAAAGGGGACGGCAGCGGTGGTACGCCGGTCAGTCAGACTGCCGATCGTGCTGTCATTGGCGAAGATGATTCCCATAATATTCATAGCCGGCCCTCCTTACAGCAGCTCACCGGGCAGCAGCACGGTGTTGGATTCCACAACGGCACCCTTGGAGGTGACGCTGATCTGTTTCTTTTCTCCGGGAGCAAAGGAGCCGCCTACCACAGCGTTGCGGCAGACCTTGCTGTTTTCACCCAAAATGGCGTGGCGGACAATAGCGCCGGGCTCGATGACCACACCGGGCATCACCACACTGTCCTCCACCAGCGCGCCCTCTCCGACGGTACAGCCGATGGAGATCACACTGTGGCGGACGATGCCGTAGACTTCACTGCCTTCGGCAATAAAGCAGTTGACGGTCTTGGCGTGCTCATCTATGTAGGAAGAGGGATAGGCGTTGTTCCGGGCATAGATCTTGCTGCGCTCGTCACCGCGGATGTTAAAGGCGGGGCCTTTGCCCAGCAGCTCCATATTTGCCTCCCACAGGGAGTCGATGGTGCCAACATCCTTCCAGTAGCCGTCAAAATTGTATGCCATCATTTTGTGACCGGCGTTCAGCAGGTTGGGAATGATGTTCTTACCGAAATCGTTGGCGGAATCGGGATCTTCCTCATCTGCGATCAGGGCGTCCCGGAGCACCTGCCAGTTGAACACATAGATGCCCATGGAAGCATTGGTGGACTTGGGCTTCTTGGGCTTTTCTTCAAACTCATAGATAGATTTGCCCGGATTGGTGTTGAGGATACCAAAGCGGGAGGCTTCCGACAGCGGCACATCCCGGACAGCGATGGTGCAGCTGGCGTTGTGCTTTTCGTGGTATTGCACCATGGCGGCGTAGTCCATTTTGTAAATATGGTCACCGGAAAGGATCACCACATAGTCCGGGTCAAAACGCTCGATAAAATCGATGTTCTGATAAATGGCATTGGCAGTGCCCTTATACCAGCCGGACTTTCTGTCGTGCCGCTCGTAGGGGGGCAGCACCTGGGCGCAGCTGTGTGTCTTGTTCAAGCCCCAAGGCTGGCCGTTACCGATATATTCATTTAATTCAAGGGGCTGATATTGGGTCAGGATACCGACGGTATCAATACCGGAATTGACACAGTTGGAAAGGGGAAAGTCGATAATGCGGTACTTGCCGCCAAAGGGAACGGCTGGTTTCGCGGTTTTCTCCGTCAAAACCTTCAGCCGGCTGCCCTGACCGCCGGCCAGCAGCATTGCGATACAGCGTTTCTTCTGAAAATACATGGTTACAGCTCCTTAAATAGTGTTGGTAACAGATGATATGGGTATACTCACCCACGAATACCATATCATATTTTTGGCAATTACGAAAGAGACAAAATGGATAAAAAATCCAGCTCATTTCTGTTAGATTGCACAAGGTCTGGGAAAGTAACCGGCGGAAAACTGGGGGTTTCGACAGAAAAATCGCGTTTTTCCATATAAATAATACCGATCCACCGGCCAAATTTAACGCCGCAGCGGGGCATGGCGGTGGCGATTTTGTAGCCTAATTTTTCATGGAAGGCAATAGATGCGTCATTTTCATCGCAGATCAGGGCGTAAAGCACCTGATAGCCCTGCAGAAGCAGCAGTTTTTCTAAGGCGGCGTAAAGCTTTTTCCCAATGCCTTTCCCCTGAATCTGTGGCGCAAGATAGACCGAAAGCTCCGCGCACCATTGATAAGCCGCCCGTTCAAAGGGGGCGCTGCCGTAGGCATAACCCAAAACCTGCCCGTCCTCCTCCCAAACCAGCCAGGGAAACTGCCGGGTGACAGCTTGGAATCGGGCAGTAAATTCTTCCTCCGTGGGGACGGTGTATTCAAAGGTGGCGGTTGTGGTAAGGATATACGGAGCATAAACAGCCAAAATGGCGGGGATGTCCTCTTTTGTGGCGATACGGATCATATATTTCCCTCCGTTAAAATTCTGTTTAGCAGAGCGTTGAATAGATGCCTTGGCTCCCTCGTTTTGAGGGAGCTGGCAAAAATCTTTGATTTTTGACTGAGGGAGTTAAAAGACTTTTTTAAACTCCCCCCTGTCATGCTGACGCATGATGCCAAGTTTATTGTAATTGCTTCGCAATTATATTTTAATTCGCTTCGCTACCCTCAACACGAGGGGGGCAAGGGGGTGTGTCAAACTCCTTGCGTTTAGCTTATCATTATTTTACTCTGCCGGCACGGTACAGTCAAGGTTGACATCGGGGAAAAACAGAGGTAAAATAATGAAAATGACCTAAAAGGAGGGAACACCATGGAATCCGGCGGCAACGGCAATATACCCGGTCGAAGTAGGCAGCGGCCGTATTTTATGGCGGCCCTTTAAGCCTAATAACCGGTGTGTTTGCCTTTGATTTTGAAAAAAATGAAAGGAGAAAGCACCTTGGCAGAACAATTTGAGATTGTGGAAAAAGCCCTCCTCAAAATGCTTGAGGAGAAAAAGTATGCGGCGCTGCGGGATATTCTGACGGTGATGAATCCCAGCGATATTGCAGTGCTGTTTTCCGGACTGGAGGAGGAGCGCATCCCCCTTTTGTTTCGGCTGCTGACCAAGGAATTGGCGGCAGAGACCTTTGTGGAAATGGAGCCCGATGCTCAGGAACTGCTGATCCGAAGCTTTTCCGATAATGAGCTGAAGGAGATCGTGGACGAGCTGTATGTGGACGATGCGGCAGACCTGGTGGAGGAAATGCCCGCCAATGTGGTCAAGCGGATCCTAAGGCAGGCCGATCCCGAAATGCGAAAGTCTATCAATCAGATCCTGCGGTATCCAGAAAATTCCGCCGGCTCCATCATGACCACGGAATATGTGTCCCTGCGCCCGGAAATGACGGTGGAGGAAGCGATCCTGCGGATCCGCCGCCAGGGCATCGATAAGGAGACTATCTATACCTGCTATGTCACCGCCCGGGACAGAACCTTGCTGGGTCTGGTAACGGTGAAGAATCTTCTGCTGGCAGAGGATGATGAAAGCTTAATACGGGATATTATGTTAACCAATCTGATCTACGTCAACACCCAGACCGACCAGGAAGAGGTGGCCAGAATGCTGGCCAAGTACAATTTCCTGGCGCTGCCGGTGGTGGACGGTGAGCAGAGAATGGTGGGCATCGTCACCTTCGACGACGCCATGGACGTTATCGAAGAAGAGGCCACTGAGGATATGGAGCTGATGGGCGGTATCTTGCCCTCAGAAAAGACATATCTGAGGAGTACGGCGGTGGATCTGTTTAAAAACCGCATCCCCTGGCTGATGCTGCTGATGCTGTCTGCCACCTTTACAGGACTGATCATCACCGCTTTTGAGGGGGCGCTGGCTGCCCAGGTGGCGCTGACGGCGTTTATCCCCATGCTCATGGGTACCGGCGGTAACTCCGGTTCCCAGTCGTCGGTCACGGTGATCCGTGCTTTGAGTCTGGATGAGCTGCGGTTTTCCGATATCGGCAGGGTCATCTGGAAGGAGCTTCGCACAGCGGTGCTTTGCGGTGTGGCGCTGGCCATTGCCTGCTTTATGAAGATCTGGCTGGTAGACCGGATGCTCATGGGCAACGAGGATATCACGCTGATGGTAAATATGGTCGTGTGCCTTGCCCTGTGCGTCACGGTGATCATCGCCAAGGTGGTGGGAAGTGTACTCCCGCTGGTGGCAAAGGTGCTGGGCGCAGACCCGGCGGTCATGGCAAGCCCCTTTATCACCACCATTGTGGACGCGGTTTCCCTACTGGTGTATTTCCTGTTTGCCAAAAGCCTGCTGCATATTTAAAAGAACCGGGATCGCTTTTGCGATCCCGGCTTTTTGTTTTTATTCTATGCTGCTGATCTGCTTTGCCGCTTCGTACAGGGCAGTAAAACGGCGGTATTTCCGCTCCAACGCTTCCTGCGGATTGGGGATAAAGCTGGCGGAAAAGTCCACGCACTGCTTTGCCGCGGCTTCTAAGGATTCGAACCGGCCGTCGCTGACCGCGGCGATCATCACGATGCCAAGGCAGGCAGCCTCTTTTTCCTTGGGAATCCGCACCGGCAGGCCGGGGATATCTGCCTGCATTTGGCACCAGATGGCGCTTTTCGCGCCGCCGCCGGTGGCGATGATGGCTGTGGGGGCCATGCCCTTGGCAGCCAGATGGTCACAGTTTTTCCGCAGCACGAAGGATACGCCCTCCATCACCGCCCTGGCCATGTCAAAGGCGTCATGCTCCTGACGCAGACCCCAGAATACGCCGTTGACCTCCGGGTCAAATTCCGGGGCGTTGGTGCCTACCAGGTAGGGGAGGAACAGCAGCTGGGTATTCTCCCGCTGGGCAAGGACCTGGTTGAGCCGGTCATAGTCCACCTGCTCCATGCAGGTCCTGCGGAACCATTCCAGGCTGACACCGCCGCTTTCCGCAACCGGCAGCATCACATGGGTGTCGGGGATAAAGCCGTAGTGCATGGCGATGCCGCTGCTTTTGGGGGCGGGGACGCTGCACATGGTGGCCATGGCCATCACCGTGCCGGTGGACAGGGTAATGCCGCCGGGGCAGATGTTGCCTGTGCCTACCATGCCGGCAAAATGGTCGAGAGTACCTACATTGACTTTCGTTTCGGCAGTAAGACCCAGCTGCTTTGCCGCATTTTCGGTGAGAGTGCCTGCCACGATGCAGGGCTCGCAAAGCTGGGGCAGCTGGCTTTCCCGGACGCCGATGGCATCCAGCATCTCCTGCCAGTAGGTCTTACGGTAAATGTCAAAATAGAAGGAGAAGGTGGCAATGGACATATCCGCCTTTTTCACCCCGGTGAGGCAGTAGACGATATAGTCCTTCAGCAGCATATAGGTCTCGGCGTTTTGGTAAACCTCGGGACGGTGCTCCTTCAGCCAAAGGATCTTGGTGGCGGGCCAGGTGGGCAGCACCGCCATCTGGCCGGTGACTGCTTCGCACACCTGAGGGGAGAATCTCTCTGCCAGAGTCTTGCACTGTTCGGTGCTCCGCTCGTCCATCCAGGAGATGGCGTTCATCAGGGGCTTTCCGTCCTTACCAATGACCACCAGGGATTCTGCCTGGCCGGTAAAGGCCATTTCCCGGACAGTGGTGACACGGTTGTTCTTTACCATGCAGGCCAGCAGGCCGATCAGCTCCCGGCAGTAGCTCTGGGCATCAAATTCCACAAAGCCGCCGTCGCGGATGTAGCTGACAGGCCGGCTCTGCCGGTCGATCAGGGTCATATTTTCGTCATACAGGGCAGCTTTGATGTTGGTGCTGCCAAGGTCTACGCCAATATACATACAGCGCCTCCCGTTTGTCACTATTATTGCTTAGAGAATATTACTTTTTCATCCTCTTTTCAATTCGCAAAGTATACAATTTTTCCCTGGGCTTTTTATGGGCGCATGGCGTTTTACGCCGAAAAATCTTTCCTTCAAAGAATTGACTTCCCCAATTTGATGGGGTATAATGTGCAAAAATCGCACTTTTTCGCGGACGCGGTTGCGTGGTTTACCTACGGATGGAGGGCGCGGCATGGAACAGAGAACTTACCTGCTGAATTTTTCTTTGGGTGATATTCTGTGCAGATTGGCAACGGTGGCTCCGGATTATCAGGAGCGGCCCAAGGCAGCCTATTATCAGCACAGTCATACCTATTTTGAGCTGCATTATGTGACACAGGGAAAATGCGTCTGTAAGGTGGCGGATCAGCGGGTGGAGATCAATGGGGGGCAGATGCTCCTGGTAGAGCCCGGCGCGTACCATTCCATTAAAAATACCACCCCGATGGTCTCCAAGCTTTGCGTGGGCTTTGAGATCTACCGCCCGGAGCGGGAGGTGGTCAGCCGGGAGATCCGCAGCTTTGTGGATACCTTTTTCCAGACCAAATCCGTTTTACTGGATCTGACCAAAGACCCTGCTGGCACGGAGATCGGCGGGATCCTCACCCGGATCGGCCAGATCAGCTCCCGGCAGTCTATGGGCATGATCGAGGCGGAAGAACTTAAGTGTATGTGCGGCTTGCTGCTATTAAAGCTTTACCGGGAACTGACCCGAAATAAGCCGGGGGAAGTGCTCAGCAGCGACAGCCAAAAGGAGCAGCGGGACTATCGGATCGATGAGTTTTTCAATAAGAACTTCCAGCGAAACGACGGCAATGAGCTGCTGGCAAAGCACCTGTGCGTCAGCACCCGGCAGCTGGACCGGATCTTGCAGCGGACTTACGGTATGGGCTACCAGAAAAAGCTCATTGAGATCCGGCTGGAGATCGCGGTGGATCTTCTGCGGACCACTGACAAGAGCGTTTCCGAGATATCGGAGCTGCTGGGCTACAGCTCGCCCTCCAGCTTCAGCGCCTTTATCAAGCGGGAGACCAACAAATCCCCCTCCCAGATCCGAAAAGGTCAGTAACTACATAAAAAATGCCGAAATGCACTGTGCATTTCGGCATTTTTGCTGTTTTTAGTAAGCGATCAGATCCAGCGGTTCGATGGGACGGGCCATGTCCTCACTGACATAGATGGTGCCGGGGGTCAGCTGGTACAAAGAAGCGGGAACTTCCTTGCAAACAGGTCCGTACAGCTGCAGACGGGAGATCATCCGCTCCCAGGAGCTGTAGCCGCCCAGGGGGCCCAGGTCATGCCGCTCCAGATGGTCTCTTGCGTGGACAACGTC
>JAZNLP010000142.1:0-5105 GCA_045579165.1 Faecousia sp. | reverse complement strand
GGCAGCAGGCATATTTCCAATGCCAAGGCTGTCAACAGTTACACCAAAGTGGGTGTTCAGCAGGGAAGTACACGGCGCTTCGTCAAACAGTTCCGGATTTCCCCGGTTGATGCAGCATTTTAAGCGCTGGGTCAGGGTGCTGTCCAGCTGAGGGCAGTCCACCTCATCGCCGAAGAGGATCACCTCAGAAGGCGCAAAGCGGCCCAGCTCCGAAGCGGCGGCATTGGCGTCGGGGCAGACGGTGGTATAGAAAGCGCCGGTGGAAACATCGCAAAAAGCCAGTCCAAAAGTGCCGTTTAACCCATAAATACTGGCGAAATAGTTGTTTTTCCGCTCATCCAGCATACAGCTTTCCGTAACCGTGCCGGGTGTGACGATGCGGGTGATATCCCGCTCTACAAGACCTTTGGTGGTGGCGGGGTCCTGCATCTGCTCACAGATAGCGACCTTATAGCCCTTTTGCACCAGCCGGGCGATATAAGCATCCACGCTGTGAAAAGGCACGCCGCACATGGGAGTCTGCTCCTCCTTGGGCTTGCCTCTGTCCCGGGTGGTGAGGGTCAGATCCAGCTCCCGGGAAGCAACCCTTGCGTCCTCGTCGAACATTTCATAGAAGTCACCCAGACGGAAGAACAGGATACAGTCCTGATTGCGTTCCTTAATGGCGTGATATTGCTTTTGCATAGGGGTCAGTTCTTTTTCTGCAGCCATATTATCCGTCCTTTCTGAAAAGTGTTCCGGTGAGACTCCATGTAGTGGAGCCGGTGATGGTCAGATTTTGATAAGTTCCCACAAGCTCCGGACAGCCCGCAAAGCGCACCAGCCGCCCACCCTCTGTTCGGGCGGTAAGCTGATCGCCGTCAATGCCGTCCACCAGACAGCGTTGTGTCGTTCCTACATAGTTTTGATGGATCTGCTCGGAGATTCCGTTTTGCACAGCGCAAAGCTTGTCAAAACGGCGGTTTTTCTCTTCCTTAGAGGTGGGGTCGTCCATAGAAGCGGCAGGCGTTCCGTGGCGGGGCGAGAAAATAAAGGTAAACAGCGCGTCATAGCGCACTTGCTGAATCAGGGAAATAGTCTCCTCAAATTCTTCTTCCGTTTCTCCGGGGAAGCCCACGATCACATCGCTGGTCAGCACAAGATCGGGCATCACGGAGCGGGCGTAATTGACCGCATCCAGATATTTTTCCCGGTCATAGTGGCGGTTCATTGCCTGCAAGACCCGGGAAGAGCCGGATTGGAAGGGGAGATGCAGCTGCTTTGCGATCTTGGGGTTGGCAGCCATGGTATGAAAAAGCTTTTTGGAAGCGTCTCTGGGATGGCTGGTCATAAACCGGATGAGAAATTCTCCCGTGATCTGGCAGATTTCTGACAGAAGATCAGAAAAATCAATGCCGTCAGGCAGATCCTTGCCGTAGGAGTTTACATTCTGTCCCAGCAGGGTGATCTCCTTGCAGCCGTTTTCCACAAGGGCGCGGCACTCAGCTAAAATATCCTCTTTTTCCCGGCTGCGCTCACGACCCCGGACATAGGGGACGATGCAGTAGGTGCAGAAATTATTGCAGCCGTACATAATAGACACCCAAGCCTTCAGAGTGTTGTCCCGGACTTGAGGGATACCTTCTGCGATGGAACCGGCTTCATCTTCAATGAAAAACTGCCGTTTTTGCTGGCTTAAAACATTCCACAGGATCTGGGGGAATTGCCACAGGTGATGGGTGGAAAACACACCGTCCACATGAGGAAAGCTCTTTTTGATCCGGTCAGAAACTTTGGTTTCGCCGGCCATGCAGCCGCAAAGGAAGATCTTTTGCCCCGGGTGACGGCGCTTGGTGTGGGTCAGGGCGCCCAGATTGCCAAAGACCCGCTGCTCCGCGTGCTCCCGAATGGCGCAGGTGTTCATGACTACCACATCAGCACCTTCTGCGCTGGCTGTGATGCTGTAGCCGCTCATGGTCAGATAGCCCCGAAGCTTTTCCGAATCCGCTTCATTCTGCTGGCAGCCGTAAGTCTCCACATAGGCGGAAGGGGTGGTATTTTGTTCATGCCAGTAGGCGCTGATTTTATCACAAAAGGCAAACTGGTCGTTCAGCTGTGCCTGGGTAATGCGGGTGGTTTTGGTGTTCATGGAAGATCCTCCAGGAAATACTGTCTCAATATGAAATAATACCATTTTTTTCGGCAGTTTGCAAGAGCGGTAATGAAAATCAGTATAAGAAAAATTTATTGCCGCGAAATGTAAATAAATTATGTTCTGCCTTGCAATTAGGGGCTGCGCGTGATAAACTGTTTCCGTTTGATTCATGTGGAAAGGAAGAAGAAACCATGCGTTGTGAATTTTGCGGAGAAGAGCGGCAGGAAGGGCAGGAGATCTGCCCGGGCTGTGGTGCTCGTTTGACGGAAACAGAGCCTGTTGTTGAAGAGCAGGAGGAAGTGGATACTCAGCCGGAGGAAGATACTGCCCAGCCGGAGAAGAAAAAGAACAACGGACTGTTAATTGCTTTGGCGGCGACTGCATGTGTGCTCTTGCTGGCGCTCCTTGCGGCTGTTGTGTATTTTGGCATTTCCGGCAAGGATCAGCCGGATCCCACCGGTACGACCCAGGCGACCGTACCTACGGGCACGATTCCTGCAGACGGAAATCCGGATGATGAGACCTGCAAGGGAAGCTACACTACAGATGATGACACGCTCAAAGCCAATGCCGATACAGTTGTCATGACTATGGGGGATATGACCCTGACCAACAGCCAGCTGCAGGTCTGTTATTGGATGGGTGTGTACGATTATCTGGAAACAAACAGCGGAAGCGTCCCCTTTAATGCGGCTATGGCGTTGGATCAGCAGGTGCAAGACAGCAAAACCGGTCTCAGCTGGCAGCAGTATTTTTTGAAAAGTGCCCTAAATGCATGGAAGACCTTTGCTGTTCTCTGCCAGGAAGCCCAGAAAGCCGGTTTTGAAATGCCGGAAGAGCGGCAGAAAGAGCTGGACGGCATGCGCGATGAATTTACAAAGAATTATATTGAAACAGGGAAGTATGCATCTTTGGACGCCATTATCCAGACGGATATGGGTGTCGGCGCTACCTATGAGGCGTATGAAACCTATATGTATAATCGGTATTTGGCGCTGGCATATTATTCGCATCTGTATGAGAATACAAAGGCAACCCCGGAGGATATGGAGTCCTTTTTCAAAGCGAATGAGGAAGCCCTAAAAAATATCGGCATCACCAAGGATGCCGGCGATCTGATCGATGTGCGTCATATCCTCATTACGCCCAAGGGCGGGACAAAGGATGAAAAGGGAAATGTCACCTATTCAGAGGATGAGTGGGAAGTCTGCCGGCAGACCGCGCAACAGATTCTGGATGATTGGAAAGGCGGGGAAGCCACAGAAGAGAGCTTCAGTAAGCTGGCAGGAGAAAAATCCGAAGATCCCGGCTCCAAGTCCAACGGCGGACTTTATCAGTATGTAGCCAAGGGTCAGATGGTAAAGGAGTTTGAAGACTGGTGCTTCGACGAGAACCGCCAGAAGGGGGATGTGGGCCTTGTGAAGACGGTCCATGGCTATCACATCATGTATTTTGTCCACGGTGACGCATCCTGGATCCGTTACTGTGAGCTGAACGCGCCGGTCTGGATGCTGGAAAATGAGATCTTGGAGAAAGAGCAGGCGATGAATCCTCAGGTCAGTTATGAAGACATCAACCTGTGGAAATGGATCATTTCTGCCTGATCTTGGCGGTTTTGGAAATATCGGCTTACGAATATTCGTGGCAGAAAATAATAAAGTTTGTCGGAATCAACAATTTTTCGCGATTGTGGGCTTTCCTGAAAAAAAGTGATTGAAAAGTAGGGAAAACTGCGGTATAACATGAGTGTTGATTCATATTCCAGTCCAATGCGGTATCCGTGTTGGAGAAAGAGGTACGGTATGGAAAGAAAAGTCGGAACAATTTCCCGTGGCATTCGCGGTCCTATCATCCGCGAGGGTGACGATATGGCAGCGATCGTTGTCAACAGTGTCCTGGAGGCGGCAGAAGCAGAAGGCTTCTCCCTGCGCGACCGGGATGTGGTGGCGGTAACAGAATCCGTAGTCGCCCGTGCACAGGGCAATTACGCATCTGTAGATGCCATCGCCAAGGATGTAAAAGCAAAACTGGGCGGCGAGACCGTGGGTGTTATTTTCCCCATTTTGTCCCGTAACCGCTTTGCGATCTGTCTGCGGGGTATCGCCCGTGCTTCCAAGAAAGTGGTGCTGATGCTCAGCTATCCTTCTGACGAGGTGGGCAATGAGCTGGTCTCTCTGGATAAGCTGGATGAGGCCGGTGTCAATCCTTACTCTGATGTGCTCACTGAGAAGGAGTACCGCAAGCTGTTCGGCGAGAACCTGCACCCCTTTACTCTGGTGGATTATGTGCGCTACTATGGCGACCTGATCCGGGAAGAGGGCGCTGAAGCAGAGATCATCTTCGCCAACAACCCCCGGGTGATCCTCAACTATACCAAGAATGTACTCCATTGTGATATCCACACCCGCGCCCGGACCCACCGCATCCTGCTGGCCAACGGCGGCGAGCGGATCTGCGGTCTGGACGATATCCTCAACGCCCCTGTGGACGGCAGCGGCTGCAACGAAAAGTACGGTCTGCTGGGCTCCAACAAGTCTACTGAAGACATGATCAAACTCTTCCCCCGGGAATGCACTGATCTGGTGATGGACATCCAGAAGAGCTTTATGGAAAAGACCGGAAAGCACATCGAAGTCATGGTCTATGGCGACGGCGCATTTAAAGATCCCGTGGGCAAGATCTGGGAGCTGGCTGACCCGGTGGTGTCTCCTGCTTATACCCCCGGTCTGGAGGGCACGCCCAACGAGCTGAAGCTGAAGTATCTGGCAGATAACGACTATGCGGATCTGTCCGGTGAAGCGCTGAAGGCCGCCATTGAGAAGGCGATCCGCGCCAAGGGCGATCTGGCCGGCTCTATGGCATCCCAGGGCACAACGCCCCGCCGTCTGACGGATCTGATCGGGTCTCTGTGTGATCTGACTTCCGGCTCCGGCGACAAGGGAACACCCATCATCCTGGTCCAGGGCTATTT
>JAZNLP010000141.1:0-5551 GCA_045579165.1 Faecousia sp. | reverse complement strand
TCCTTTCGATGCCACCACCAGAATGCCGCCGACGATGGCAAGGATCGAATACTGGATATAGCCAAGATTGTTATTCACCGGGCCCATCATGTTGGACAGCTTGCCGGCGGTATAGGCGTTTTGGCAAAGCTCCTCATTGAGCCGGTCAAATTCTTCCTTGCAGGTGTCCTCGTGGTTAAAGACCTTGACGACCTTCTGGCCGTGGATCATTTCTTCCACATAGCCGTTGACTGCGCCCAGAGAGCGCTGCTGGCCGATAAAGTATTTGCCTGCCTTGCCCACGATCTTCACGGTGATGAACAGAATGCCGGCTACCGTGAACAATATCACGATGGTTAAGATCCAGGAAGCCCGAACCATGGCGATGAACACCACCGTCAGCGTCACCAGAGACGAGGCGGTCTGGGGGATGGACATGGAGATCATCTGCCGCAGGGTGTCGATGTCGCTGGTGTAGCGGGACATGATGTTGCCCGCGGTGTTGGAGTCAAAGTAGCGCAGGGGAAGCCGCTGCATTTTTCGGAACATCTCGTCCCGGATGGTTTTCTGGGTGCCTTGCCCCACAGATACCATCAAAAATTGATTCAGGAAGGAGGCCACCATACCAGCGGCGAAGATCAGGGCGATCCCCACCAGATACTCCATTAGCGGACCAAAGTCCGTAGAGCCGGAACTGACCATGGGCAGGATATAGTCATCCACCAGCGTGCCGATGCTTTCGCTGCCCCGGGTCTGGGCAAAGGCGGCAACCACAATGCACACCAGTACCAGCAGCAAAAGGGGGATATATTTTTTCATATAGCTCAGCAGCCGCAGCAGGGTCTTTTTGGGATCTTTTGCCTTACGGCCGTCGCCGCGCATTTTTACAGGGGGCATTCTTCGTCGCCTCCTTTCCGCTGGGATTCATAGACCTCCCGGTAAATGTTGCACCGGGTCAGAAGCTCTTCGTGGTTGCCCACATCGGCGATCATGCCGTTTTCCAGCACCACGATCATGTCCGCATCCTGGACCGAGGCCACCCGCTGGGCGATAATCAGCTTGGTGGTGTCGGGGATATCCTCCCGGAAAGCCTTGCGGATGGAAGCGTCGGTGGCGGTGTCCACCGCGGAGGTGGAATCGTCCAGAATCAGAATCTTGGGCTTTTTCAGCAGCGCCCGGGCGATGCAAAGCCGCTGCTTCTGACCGCCGGACACATTGGTACCGCCCTGCTCAATGTGGGTGTCATAGCCGTCGGGGAAGCTGACGATAAAATCGTGGGCGCAGGCAAGACGGCAGGCCCGCTCCATATCCTCGTCGGTGGCGTTGGGATCGCCCCAGCGGAGGTTTTCCTTGATAGAACCGGAAAACAGCACATTTTTCTGGAGTACCATAGCCACCTGATCCCGAAGCACCTCCAGATCGTACTGCCGGACATCCACACCGCCTACCTTGACGCAGCCGGCGGCTACATCGTAAAGCCGGGGGATCAGCTGCACCAGAGAGGTCTTTCCCGCGCCGGTGCCGCCTAAGATGCCAACGGTGCTGCCGGCGGGGATGTGCAGGTCGATCTGCTTGAGCGTCCGGTGCTTGGCGGTGGCGGCGTAACGGAAATCTACATTTTCAAAGTCGATAGAGCCGTCAGCAACCTGGGTGACAGCCCCTTCCTTGGGGGAAGTCAAATTCGGCTGCTCCACCAGCAGCTCATAGCACCGCTTCATAGGCGCCCGGCTCATGGTGAGCATCACGAACACCATGGAGAACATCATCAGAGAGCTGAGGATCTGGGTGGTATAGGTAAACATGGAGCTGAGCTGGCCGGTGGTCAGACCCAAAGCGGGGTCGTTTCCGGAAGCCACCACCATGTGCGCGCCGATCCAGGAAATGGCCAGCATACAGCCGTAGACACACAGCTGCATAATGGGGTTGTTCAGTGCCATGATCCGTTCCGCTTTGCAGAAATCCCTGTAGATCGTGCCGGAAATGTCGGTAAACTTCTCGGTTTCCTTTTCTTCCCGGACGAAGGATTTGACCACCCGGATACCGTGGACATTTTCCTGCACCACATTGTTCAGCCGGTCGTAAGTCCTAAACACCCGGTCGAAGATCTTAAATACCATCGGTCCAAGGGTCGCCAGCGCCGCGATGAGGATGGGCAGCGCCACGCAAAACACCAGGCTCAGCTTCAGATTGATCCGGGCGGCGGAGATAAATGCCAGAATCAGCATCATGGGACTGCGGACAGCCATGCGGATCATCATCTGGAAGGTCATCTGCAGATTGGCAACATCCGAAGTCAGCCGGGTGACGATGGACGCGGTGGAAAACTTGTCGATGTTATGGAAGCTGAAGCCCTGGACATGGTGGAACATATCGTGGCGCAGGTTTTTGGCGAAGCCTGTGCCGGCTTTGGAGGCAAACCAAGCCGATGCCACGCCAAAGGCCAAAGATGCCAAAGCGCACAGCACCAAAAGGATGGACTGCCGGATCACCACCGCCATATCCTGCCGTACGATGCCGTAGTCGTAGAGCTTCGCCATCACCAGCGGGATGGTGACCTCCATGGCTACCTCGCCCACCATGGTCAGCGGGCTTAAAACGGCGGCCCATTTATATTCCCGGATACACCGGGCGAGTCGTTTTATCAAGGGACTTCCTCCTTCTTGTTTCGCGTCACATTTTCCGTACATAGACTTATTTATTTTAGCACAGCCGGTTTGGATATGCAAGAAATCGCAAAAATTTAACAATTCGCGTCATTGCGAGGAGGCCCCAGGGGCCGACGCGGCAATCCCGTAACTTTTGCTCTTCTATCGACGGGATTCCCACGCCAGTGTGAGCACTGGCTCGGAATGACGTGGTTATGACTGCCAACCAAACGGAAATCCTCAATTTCCTGCAAAAATCCGGAAATACGAATTGCCAAACGGGGAAGAATGTGCTACAATAACCAAACTATACATTATAAAAGAAGGGAACACATATGATATTCGGCAAGCATATCAACCGGTACTACTTTAAGTATGCCGGGGGACTGCTCCTGGGTCTTCTGGCGCTGGTTTTGGTTGACTATCTGCAGCTGGAGATCCCCAAGCTCTACGGCATGGTCATCAACGGCATGAACCAGGGCTATGTGGATGTGGATGGCGTTCAAACGGTCTTTGATCTGAATTTTATACTGAACACCATCTGTATGCCTATGGTCTGGATCATCCTTGCGTTGGTGTTCGGTCGGTTTCTGTGGCGGGTGTGCTTCTTCGGCAGCGCCGTGAAGTTGGAAGAGGATCTTCGCAACAGAATGTTCAGCCACGCCAAGGAACTGAGCCGGGAGTATTATCAGATCAATAAGGTCGGCGACCTGATGAGCCTGTTTACCAATGATTTGGATACGGTGCAGGAGTGCTTCGGCTGGGGCGTGATGATGTTTTTCGACGCGTTGCTGCTGGGCATTTTGGCGGTGGTCAATATGTGGCAGATGGACCCGGTGCTGACGGTGCTGTCCATGATCCCCATGGCATTTTTGCTGGGCTCTGCTACCATCGTGGGTCAGCAGCTGACGAAAAAGTGGGACATCCGCCAGGCGGCATTTTCCAAGCTTTCGGATTTCTCTCAGGAGAGCTTTTCCGGCATCGCGGTGATCAAGGCCTTCGTCAAAGAGGGCAAAGAGCTGTGGGCGTTTAAGAAGATCAACGAAGAAAACGAAGTCGCCAACATGGATCACACCAAGGCATCGGTGCTGTTCCGGGTGCTGGTGACCATGTTCGTGGAAAGCGTTATCTGCATCATTCTGGGCTACGGCGGCTACTTGGTGTACCAGGGAAAGTTTAATGCCGGCCAGCTGCTGGAGTTTATCGGCTATTTCAATGCGGTGATCTGGCCCATTATGGCAGTATCCGAGCTGATCGATATGTCCAGCCGGGGCAAGGCTTCCTTGCTGCGGCTGAGTGAGCTGCTGGACGCGGAGATCACCGTTAAGGACCGTCCCGGCGTCGGGGATCTGAAGGATATCAAGGGCGAGATCGAATTTAGAGATCTTTCCTTCCAGTATCCCGACGGAGAGTTTAATGCCCTGCATAACATTTCCTTTACCATTAAACCCGGTGAAAGCGTGGGTTTGGTGGGCAAGACCGGCTCCGGCAAGACGACTTTGGTGGATCTGATCCTGCGGATCTACAATGTGCCCGACGGCACAGTCTTTATTGACGGGCAGGATGTAAACGATGTTTCCATCCGCAGTGTCCGGGAAGCCTGCGCCTATGTGCCTCAGGATAACTTCCTGTTTTCCGACACCATTGAGAACAATATTGCCTTCGGTGTGGGGACCCATGACCAGAAGGCGGTGATCCATGCCGCGCGGCTGGCGGATGTGGACAGCAATATCAAGGAATTCCAACTGGGCTACAGAACGGTGCTGGGCGAGCGGGGCGTGACTGTCTCCGGCGGTCAGAAGCAGCGGATCTCTATTGCCCGGGCGCTGATGAAGGATGCGCCTATCTTGATTTTGGACGACAGCGTCAGCGCTGTTGACACCAAGACCGAGCAGCAGATCCTGGAAAATCTACATACCACCCGGGCGGGCAAGACCACCATCCTCATCGCCCACCGGATCTCCACCATCGAGCAAATGGACAAGATCTTGTTTATTGACGATGGCGTGCTGGTGGCATCCGGCCGCCACGACGAGCTGTATGAGACTTGCCCGGAATACCGCAAAATGGTAGACCTCCAAAAACTGGAAGAGGAAGGAGGACACCAAAATGCTTGATTTCGTAATGGAATACCTGCCGGTGATCATCGTCGGCGCCATTATCGGCGCGTTTACCGTCGTGTTCCTCCTTGCCTGGCGGGCGCTGAAGAAGCATAAGGAAGAGGGCGACGACCGGGAACGGAATATGTCCGACGGTGAGATCATCCGCAGGCTGATGGCCTACGCCAAGCCTTACTGGAAGGATTTCGTAGTTGTATTCTTCGTCATGCTGTTTTCCATCGTGTATGACCTGCTTTCTCCTCTGATCGTGGGCGATATCCAGAAACTTATCAAGGAAGAATTTGAGCTGGATGCCCTGTTCTCTCTGGTGGGTTTGTACGCAGGCATTCTGGTGGTCAGCTTGATCTGCACCTATCTGCAGGCGACGATTTTGCAAAAGACCGGCCAGAAGATCCTGTCCCAGATCCGTCTGGATGTGTTTACCCACATTGAAAAGCTCAGCCATGAGCAGCTGAACAATATCCCCGTGGGCAAGCTGGTCACCCGGGTCAGCAACGATCCCAACAACATTTCCTATATGTTCACCAACATTCTGGTGACGCTGGCGAAAAACGCCATGGTCATCGTGGGTGTCATGGGCGCTATGCTGGTGCTCAACTATGCCCTGACCCTGCTGGTGCTGTGCTTTGTGCCCTTTATCGTGCTGTTTACGGTGATCTTCCGGCAGTTTTCCCGCCGGGTGCACCGGATGGTCAGCAACGCGACCACGGATATCAACACCTACCTGTCCGAAAACCTGTCCGGCATGAAGATCACCCAGATCTTCAACCGGGAGGCGTACAAGCTGGATGATTTTGTCCAGCGCAG
>JAZNLP010000140.1:0-4661 GCA_045579165.1 Faecousia sp. | reverse complement strand
CCCGCAGGGATTCAAAAACCGGAATGTTGCAGCTGTAGAAGTTGGCGTAATTGGTTTTTAAGATCTGGGCCATGGTAGCGGATACTACGCAAAAGCCTAAAGTAAACAGCGTGACCGGCTTGGTTTCGCCCTTAGGCTCAGGGGTGTGGAGCTGGAGTGTTACGATCAGAAGAAATGCCAGCATGACCAGGTTGTGGAAGGTCACGGTATGGAAATCCAGATAGCCTTCAAAGTAACACTCGATATTACCGGCGCTGTAAATTAGATTGGGGTAGATCAGCATCAGCAGAAACAGTGACCCGCAGAGGGCGGTTGTGACTGCGGTTACAGCGGCACGGTGCTTTCCCTGGTAGAACGCCATGACAGGAAGTGTGAAGATAAACAGGGAGCAAAAATGGAAGGGAAGATGATACAGGTCATACCCCCGGGACAGGGAAACTGCCTGCTTACCGATCTCCAGAACCACCAAAAGGCAGGCGATGATCTGTATCGGAATCATCCGCACCTTTAACGGGCGGGATCGCAAAATCGCCCCCAGAACCAGCGAAAGGAGGATCATTACCGCCAATGCCGGAAGCAGGGTAGCTGCATGCTCAGAAGTCCATAGTTCCATAATATTACCTCACAAACTATAAGAAGTAAGCAGGAATATTCTACCATAAGGCTTATGCAGTAACAAGCGCGCAATTCCTAAGATTTGTATAAGATATATTAAAGAGTGGGAAAAAGTCGTTATTTGGGGTCGGTTTTGTGGGGCGCCTGAAGATAGAACATCGGTGACCGGACTCGATTTGCATATTTCTTTCTCTCACACGAGAAAGAAATATAGATGTAGCCACCAGTTTTTGAACTGGTGGCAGCAACACCCCACCGGGGTGTTGCATTTAGATGGGTTCGAGCCCGTTCCCCTCTAGCAAAACAAAAGAGAGAGCGGCTAACGCCGCTCTCTCTTTTGTTGGTGCGAGTTGTTTTATAGGATTTAAACAAAAAGTGAGGAAAGCCAGTGGTTTTTACAATTAAGAAAGAGTAAATATCCTCAAATTATCCAGTGAGGTATTGTCCTGAGGGCATTTTAAGGTGGAACAATACCAGCTGTTGCAGTACCTCACCAGAGTTCAGTGTAAACCTAGCTCCTCTTCCTCAGATGAAACACTCTGCAATCAGCGATGAGTAAGAATACTCATCATACTTATATTATCATGTTTTGTAAGAAGGGTCAAGGAGTAAGCGTGTTATTAATACAGAGCAAATAATAATTTCATCCGCGAAGCGGATACCACAACTTCTTCACTATTAACTATTACCTATTACTTCCAAAAAGCGGCCCCAGATTTTAGTGAAGAGTGAATAGTGAAAAGTGAATAAGTAAAATCGGCAATCCTCTGTCGAGAATTGCCGATTTTTGGTGCCGGTGACCGGACTCGATTTGCATTTTCGCCTTTGGCGAAAATAATTGTTCGGCTCGGTCAAGCCCTCGCCGGCAACGCTCATCCGCGTTGCATTTAGATGGGTTCGAGTCCGTTCTCCTCAAACCAAAACAAAAAAGAGAGAGGCGTTAGCCTCTCTCTTTTTTTGTTGGTGCCGGTGACCGGACTCGAACCGGTACGCTGTCGCCAGCGGTGGATTTTGAGTCCACTACGTCTACCATTCCATCACACCGGCGTGATGCTCCAATAGTATAGTATACTTTGGAGCAAATTGCAAGCAAAATTTATGCTTTAGACATCCAGGTAGCCGGCCAAAAGCTTTAGCGTGTTATAAACGCCGTCCATGTGGCTGCGCTCGTAGCCGTGGCTGGCGTAAACGCCGCTGCCGATGAGACCGTGGCGGATATCCGCGCCGCTGCGAAGGGTCGCTTCCACATCAGAGCCGTAATAGGGATAGACATCCACAGCATAGTCAGCGCCGGATTTTTTGGCTGCTTCGATCAGCTTGCCCACCACCTCGTAGCTGTAAGGACCGCCGGAATCCTTGGCGCAGACGGAGACCTGCTTTTCTGTGCATTGCAGGCCGTCGCCTACGCAGCCCATGTCCACGGAAATGGCTTCCGTAATACCAGCGGGGATCGAGCCGCTGCCGCCGTGACCGACTTCCTCATAAACCGTCACATGCACCCAGGTGCGCCGGGCAGGGACGATGGCGTTGTCGCTGAGATATTTCGCAAAGCCCAGCAGGATGCCGACGCTGAGTTTGTCATCCAGAAAACGGCTCTTCAGGTACCCGCTGGCAGTCCGCCGGGTGCGAGGCTCAAAGCAGACGATATCGCCTACCTGAATGCCCAGGGCGTTCGTGTCGGCAGCAGAGCGGACATCCTCGTCCAGTACCACTTCCATGGTATCCCAGCTGCGCTTGGCGCTGGAATAGTCGCCGTTGACATGCACAGAGGCGTTGCACAGCTGGGCTGTGCCGTCGATGACCTTGCCGTTCCGGGTGTAGACCCAGACATTTTCAGCCTCGGCATTGTTGGGGCTCATGCCGCCCAGAGCAGTCAGCCGCAGGCGGCCGTTGCCCTTGACCTCGGCGACCATAGCGCCCAGGGTGTCCGCATGGGCTTCCAGCAGCAGCCCATCTTCTGCATTTTCTCCGCCCAGATCCACAAGGACACCGCCCTTGGCTGTGATCTCAGCGGTAAAACCCAATTTTTCAAAAGCCTCCTTGACCCATGCGGAAGCTTTGGCGGTATAGCCGGAGGGAGAGTCGATTGCCAGCAGCGCGGCGGTCTTTTCCCAGGCGAATTCTGCATACATACGCTCAATCATGATATTGTCCTCCTAAAATTAAATAGTGCCAAACGCCGGCAACCTCCCGCAGGAAGTAATTGATTCTAAGGGAGACCCAGGCGGTGGGAGCGGGGATACCAACAGCCTCTATGCCGCAGTCAGCGGCAAAGAGCCCGGCGCGGAACAGGTGGTATTCGCTGGAGACCAGTCCGATCTGACTGGGGCGGCTGCCGGTTTTTTCTTCGATCAGCGCAAGAGAATAGTTCAGGTTTTCCCATGTGGAAGTGGCTTTATCCTCCAGCCAAAGCTGCTCCGCCGGAATGCCCCGGGCGGTAAGCTGCTCGTACATACATTTCGCCTCGCTGATGCTTTCATCCGGCCCCTGTCCGCCGGAAAGCACAGCAACGGTGTTTTTATGTGCCTTGAGATACCGCTCTGCCGCACCGATCCGTTCGTTCAGGGAAAGGGAAGGAGAAGTGCCGTTGACTTTCGCACCCAGTACGATGATATATTCGCAGTCGGCATTGGGCTGTCCCAAACTGGCGCGGTAGACCACAGCCAGAGTACAGCCTACCAGCAGGATTCCCAAAATCAGCGCAGAGGTCAGCACTGTCCGCAGGACCTTTGCTGTGGTGCGGTGTTTGGCGCTCAGCAGTCCGATGAGATAATAACAGCAGATCACACCGGCGATTCCCCAGCAGATCCAGCCTGAGAAGCTGTGACCCGGAACGAAGCCGACAAGAAAGATCCCCAACAGCACAAAAATGCCGGGGAACAGCCATTTGAGGAATCCCATGGGATGTCAGCTCCTTTCACAGATAATCCGCAATTATGGTCATTATACCACGGAAACAGACAGAAAACAAGCCGCCCTTACCGGGCGGCTTGCAAATTTTGGGGAAATTACACTTCCTTGCTCTTGGTTGCGATCTCCATGAGGCACTTGGCGATGAATTCGTCGGGGGTCATGGCGCCCAGGTCATCACCCTTGCGGGTACGGACGGAGACAGTGCCGTTTTCCATATCCCGGTCGCCGATGACAAGCATATAGGGGATCTTCTGCAGCTGCGCTTCCCGGATCTTATAGCCCAGTTTTTCGCTGCGGCAGTCAGTCTCAGCGTGGATGTTGAGGGCGTTGAGCTTGTCAGACAGTTCCTTTGCATATTCATGTGCCCGGTCGGTGATGGGCAGGACCTTCACCTGGGTAGGCATCATCCACAGAGGCAGCGCGCCGGCGTAACGCTCAATGAGGTATGCCAGAGTCCGCTCGTAGCAGCCGAGGCTGGTGCGGTGGATGATATAGGGGGTCTTCTTCTGACCGTCGGCGTCGGTGTATTCCATGCCGAACTTCTGCGCCAGCAGCATATCGATCTGGATGGTGACGATGGTATCTTCCTTGCCGAAGACATTCTTGTACTGAATATCCAGCTTCGGGCCGTAGAAGGCAGCCTCGTCGATGCCGATGGAGTATTCAACGCCCAGGTTGTCCAGAATCTCACCCATAACCCGCTGGGCTTCTTCCCACTGCTCAGCAGTACCCTCGTACTTGATACCGGCGCGGGCAGGATCCCACTGGGAGAAGCGGAAGGTGCAGTTTTCCAGCATGCCTACGGTGTCCAGAACATACTTGGCAAGCTCCAGACAGCCCCGGAACTCCTCTTCCAGCTGATCGGGACGCAGCACCAGATGTCCTTCAGAAATGGTAAACTGGCGGACACGGATCAGACCGTGCATTTCGCCGGAATCCTCGTTACGGAACAGGGTAGAGGTCTCGCCCAAACGCATAGGCAGATCCCGGTAGGAGCGGGCGCGGTTCAGATAGACCTGATACTGGAAGGGACAGGTCATGGGACGCAGGGCAAAGCACTCCTTGGTCTCGTCGGTGGGGTCGCCCAGGACGAACATGCCGTCCAGATAATGATCCCAGTGACCGGAGATCTT
>JAZNLP010000139.1:0-20662 GCA_045579165.1 Faecousia sp. | reverse complement strand
CGCCCTCTATACAACCGTTTTTTGTATATTGGTTAGAGGGCGTGTTTGTGCTGCTCATTATTTTGTTGTAAGAAAATAAGTGCGCAGATGCCTCTGTAAGAAATCACATTCTTTACAACATAATGCGAATTATGTGGTTTTCTTTTTTTCTATATGACAAGTCCCAGGCGTTCGATTTTACGGCGGTGCTCAAAACCAGTAGTCATGATATAGATTCGTGTGGTGTTGATGGAGCTGTGGCCTAAAATATCTGCCAGCTTGGCAATATCTTTCTCAATACCGTAGAAGGTTCGAGCGAACAGTTTACGCAAGTTATGCGGAAACACCTTGGTTGCCTTAATTCCTGCAGCTTCACACAGCTTCTTCATCGCTGCCCAAATGTTGCTGCGATTAAGTGTTTTTCCAGACCGCGTGATAAAGATGGCTCCGGCGGTAATGCCGTGCCGCTTGGCATAATTCAATAGAAGGTTTTTCAGTTTGCCCGGAACGAGAATCGTCCGGGTTTTGTTTTTGCAATCCACAGTGACTTCGCCGTATCGTACCGCTTCCACTGTGAAATACTGCAGTTCAGAAACACGGATACCGGTTCCGCAAATCGTTTGTATTACTAAATTTAACTGTTCATTCTTTTTAGATACCTGCAACAGCCGCAGATATTCTGCTTTCGTTAGCTCCTTATCTTCAGCACAGTAGGTCTGTCGCTGGATTCGGATGTTCTTTACCTTGCAGTTGGACAGTCCCAGAAACTCCAACAGGCAGTTTACGCTTGCCAGCATAGAGTTAATAGACCGGACGGCGTACCCTTGCTCCACCAAATGCTTTTTCCAATCCACCACAAGTTCCTTTGAAACTTCGTTGCCGCTTGTATATTTGCAAAATGTCTGAACATCTCGCAAATATTTTTCTTGTGTTGCCGCACTTTTTTCCTCACAACGGAGATAGTTACCAAATTCACAGATATCATTATTTTTTAGAATCATATGATTACCCCCTTAAGTTGGTAACTATATTGTACCCTAAATTCGTTAATTAAGATGCCCGTATGATATTTTTATTTAGGATATGAGTTGGTTTTGTACCTTACTAATTGTGGGCAGTGACCTCCACTACTGCGGCAGGCCGGTTGGCAAAGTGACGGGTGATCCCGTCAGGGCCGCACAGCCGGGTGTCGCTTCTGTAAATGTGGGCGCGGCTGTCTTCCCCGCAGAGAACTGCCCGCTTGGTAAAGACCGCCAGCCCGTAGAGGGCGGCAGGCCGGCTACAGCCGATGGTTGCGTCCGCCAAAATTCGGTAGTAGAAGGTAACATCGATACAGTAGTGATTGCGGTCAAAGGCCACCGGCTCTACATCTATATATGTGTATAGAAGCTCCGCGCAGCGTACCCGGGTGCTGGCTGCGCTGTCCAGCAGCGCCTGCGAGCCTTTGGTCAGATAGACCCGAAGGTCCTCGATGCAGTCTTTATCCCGACAGCTGTCGGTGATCTTTCGGGTGTGGATGGACATAGCCTGCTGCAGATCCTCCGGGGAAATGCACAGGGTGCCCTGGCATTTTTCAGACATGGTTGATACCTCCCGATATGTTGTGGGAATAAGCAGGATGCTTATAGGACAGTTTATGCTGCCTGCCGGGGAAAGTGCAGAAAAGAACGAAATATATATGGATGAAAGACGGCACCTATCATAGGTGCCGTCTTTGTTTATACCACCCGGCGGGCGCCGTGGTAGTGGCTGGCCCAGTAGGTGTTACTGAGGCTGGAAATGATCACGCCCTTACTGGAAGAGGCGTGGATAAACTGGTTGTCACCCACATAGATGCCCAGGTGGGAAACGCCGGTGGTGTAGGTGCCCGCAAAGAACACCAGATCGCCGGGCTGCAGCTGAGATTTGGAAATAGATGTACCTACAGTCCATTGCTGCTTGCTGGTTCTGGGCAGCTGGATGCCGTGCTTCTGGAATACATACTGGACAAACCCGGAACAGTCAAAGCCGTTGGGGGTAGTCCCGCCCCAGAGATAGGGAACGCCGATGTACTGCTTGGCTGTAGCAACCAGCTTTTGCCGGATACCGCTATTGCCGTTCAGCGCAGAAGCGCTGGGCGCAACGCCGGTGGATTTGCCGCCCCGGAAAAACAGCGGCTCTTTGGAAGAGTCCTTATTTTCATAGGGGATCTCCGTCAGATCCAGATAGTCGCTGCGGATATAGCCGATGGTGTTGCCGAAAATGATCTTATACCAGCCGCCGCTGATGCCGATGATATAGGCGGTCTGTCCGGCTGTGCCCTGGGTCAGGACGCTGTAGCCGGTGCTGGGGCCGCTGCGGATGTTGACCCTCGAGCCGTTGATACGGCCGTAGCCCAGCTCGGCATTTTCTACGGCAGCCACTCGGAGATACTTGCTGTGCATATATCCGGTCTGCAAATTATAAATGACCTTATACCAGTCGCCTACCTTTTCTGCCAGCACGACTACCTCAGCATTGTGAGCGTAGTCCAATGTGGCGGATGTGGTATTGGGCTGGGAACGCAGCCGCAGGGAAGTGGCGGTGATAAAGCCGATCCCTTGTTTGATCGTTCCTCCCGCCGCATTGGCGGCGACAGAAAAAGTTCCGATAAAAAGAAAAATTGCCAGCACCAGGCTGACAATGCGCTTGAATGGATTCATACGATGCCCTCCGTCTTACTTGGGAATAGAATTACTTGCCTGCCAAGGCACGTTCCAGCCATACACAGCCAAAATCCAAAGCCGTATACAGACCGTCTTTTTCGCTCTTTTTCACCACACGGTCACGGCTCTTTGCCGCGGGGTCGGTGAGCTGGAGCTGCACAGAAACCTTGGTCGCTACATCCAGATCGCCCAGCTTCTTGGTTTCCAGAACCTGAAGCATGACGATGTGGCTGTCGGCCATGGAACCGTAGTAGATCAGGTTATCCTTCCGCATCAGCGGATGGCCCTTATACATCAGAACTGCATTTTCTTCAGCCATTTGGTTACCTCCTGTTTAGATTTGTAATCAAATTGTAACATTTAGCGAATTTCGTGTCAACCGCTTCCGGCGAATTACCAGAACTTGGCACGGGGAGGATTTTGTAAGACGGAGGGGAGTATGAAGTTGTGAAAAACAAGAGGCTTTTGCCGTGGCAAAAGCCTCTTGGCGGGGTTAGGTTAGTCCAGATAACACCGTACCAATTCCTGCATCAGCTCGTCCCGATCCAGTTTGCAGATCATGCTGCGTGCATTGTTATAGTTGGTGATATAGGTAGGATCCTCGGTCAGCAGGTAGCCTACGATCTGGTTAACGGGATTGTAGCCCTTTTCCTGCAGAGCGTCGAATACACTACGGAGGATTCGGCGCATATTGGCTTTGTCATCGCTGGGAACTGTGAACTTAATGGTACTGTCCGTCATGGGATTCGACCTCCTTTGTCTATAATATAGGTATTATATCCCAAATTTTAGCCGCTGTAAAGAGCATTCGGAAAAAAAGTGAAATTCCTTATCACCGCAGGACTGCATCCAGCTTGGTCTGGAGGGCATCCAGCACCTTGCTGACCACAGCTTCGGAGTCTGCGTCGGTCAGTGTCCGGTCGTCAGCGCGAAGTTCAAGGGAGAATGCCATGCTCTTCTTGCCTTCGGGGATACCGGTGCCACGATAGATGTCGAAGAGTTTGACGCTCCGCAGCAGCTTTCCGGCAGCGGCGGAAATGACACTTTCGGCCTGGGCGACCGTGACGGCTTCGTCACAGACCAGGGAAAGATCCCGGGAAACGCCGGGGTACTTGGGCAGGGGAACATAGGTGGGATCCGGCAGCCGCAGGGTAAAGAGCTTGGTGAAGTCGATCTCGGCGCAAAATACTTCGCACTCCAGACCGAAATTGGCAGCGGTCAGAGGATGCACCTGGCCCATATAGCCCAGATCCTGACCTGCTACCGTCACCTTGGCGCAGCGGCCGGGATGGTAGGCAGGATTGTCCTTTACGGCGGTATACTCTGCCTTGGGCATATTCAGCCCTGCAAGGATGGCATCCAGCTCACCTTTCAGAGTGAAGAAGGTTTCACCGGCGCCGTAAGTGCCCAGCACAAGCATTTTAGGCTCTTCCGGCAGGGTCTGACCCGCAACAGGCAGATAGATCTTTGCCAGCTCATAAAGCTTGGCGGAGCGGTTGTGATAGGCGTTGTTCCGACCCAAAATATCCAGCATGGAGGGCAGCGCCACGGTACGCATGATGGAAGTATCCTCGCCCAGAGGATTCTGGATCCGCAGAGCGTTCCGGAGGTTAGATTCCTTGCTCAGACGGATCTGGTCGAAAATTGCCGGGGAAACGAAGGAGTAGGTGATGATCTCGCTGTAGCCCAGGCTTCTGCACAGGCTGCCGGCTTTGGTCTCCGCCAGCATATAGGGGGAGTAGCCGCCCTGGGTAGAGGTCTTGAAAGCGGTGGTGGGGATCTCGTTGTAGCCGTAGGAACGGCCCACTTCCTCTGCAATATCCGCCATCAGATTCAGGTCGGGGCGGAAAGAGGGAACATGGATGGTATCGCCCTCCACCGGGACTTCCAGCAGATTCAGATAGCGAACCATTTCTTCCTTAGTGATGTCAGTGCCCAGCAGCCGGTTGATTTTCTCCGGCTCCAGCAGGAGGGTCTTGGGCTGTGCCACATAGTTGACCACATCGATAGTGCCGTCCAGCACATCGCCGCAGTCCAGCATTTCCACCAGCTCGCAAGCCCGCTGCACCGCGGGAACGGTCATCATGGGATCCAGGTGCTTCTCAAATTTGCCGGAAGCATCCGTACGCATGCCCAGCGCCAGAGCGGTCTGGCGAATGGAAGTGCCGTCAAAGTTGGCGGATTCGAAGACCACGGTAGTTGTGTCTTCCATGATCTCGGAGTTTTCACCGCCCATGATACCGGCAAGACCGATGGCCTTGTTGTCATCGGCGATGACCAGCATGCCGGGCTTCAGCTCCCGGACAACGCCGTCCAGAGTGGTCAGTGTTTCGCCGGCTTCTGCTTCCCGCACCACGATCTTTCCGGAGGAAACATAGCGGTAGTCAAAGGCGTGCATAGGCTGGCCGTACTCCAGCATCACGTAGTTTGTGATGTCCACGATGTTGTTGATGGGACGCACGCCGTTGGCGCGCAGCCGCTGCCGCAGCCACTTGGGGCTGGGGGCGATCTTGACATTGGTCACCATCCGGGAAGTGTAGCGGTTGCACAGCTGCTCCGCGGGAACTTCCACATCCAGGTGGTCGAAAATACTGCCGGCATTGGAGCCTTTGACCACCGGCTCATGGTGCTTCATCTGCTTGCCAAAGGCAGCGGCAGATTCCCGGGCGAGGCCGATGATGCTGTAGCAGTCGGGGCGGTTGTTGGTGATCTCAAAATCTACCACGGTGTCATCGTTGCCGATGACCAGATTGATATCGTCACCGATCTTGCAGTCCTCGCCGTTTAAGATCCAAATGCCGTCCAAAATGGCATCAGGATAGTCGTTCAGGGTCAGACCCAGTTCCTCCAGACCGCACAGCATGCCGTTGGAGAACTCGCCCCGGAGCTTACCCTTGGTGATATGCACGCCGCCGGGCAGCCAGGAGTTGTGCAGGGCAACGGGAACAAGATCACCCTCACGGACATTCTGCGCGCCGGTGACGATCTGAACAGGCTCTGCTTCGCCCACATCCACCTGGCAGACCCACATGTGGTCGGAATTTTCGTGGCGGACGATGGAAACGACCTTGCCCACCTTGACATTTTTGATCTCGGCATCCATCCGCTCCCAGGTCTCAACCTTTTGACCGAACACGGTCATGGTTTCCACATATTCCTTATCGGAGATTGCGGACAGATCCACGAACTCCTCATTGATCCATTTTCTGTTAAGCTTCATAGTCTGTCCCTCCTTAGAACTGGTTCAGGAACCGCATATCGTTGTCGAAGATCAAACGCAGGTCGTTTATCCGCATACGGCCCATAGCCATCCGCTCCAGACCCATGCCGAAGGCAAAGCCGCTGTACTTCTCCGGGTCGATACCGCAGTTACGCAGCACTTCCGGGTGTACCATACCGGCGCCCAGCAGCTCGATCCAGCCCTCACCATGGCAGGTAGAGCAGACCTGACCGTCCACTTCACCGGTGCCGTGGCACTTGTGGCACTGCATGTCCATCTCACAGCTGGGTTCGGTGAAGGGGAAGTGGTGGGGGCGGAAGCGCATGACGGAATCTTCGCCATAAATCTGCTTCATGATCGCAACCAACGCGCCCTTCAGGTCGCCCATGGTGATGTGCTCGTCCACCACAAGACCTTCGATCTGATGAAACATGGGGGAGTGGGTGGCGTCTGCCTCATCCTTACGGAACACACGGCCAGGAGCCAGCATACACAGAGGCGGCTTGTTGTTTTCCATAAACCGGATCTGCATGGGGCTGGTCTGAGTACGCAGCAGGACGGAATCATCGTCATTAAAGTAGAAAGTGTCGCTGCGATCCCGGGAGGGATGACCCTCCTCAATGTTCAGCCGGGTGAAGTTGTAGCTTGCCAGCTCCACCTCCGGGCCGTCCACCACCGTGTAGCCGAGGCCCACAAAAATGTCCTTGATCTGCTGCAGCACCATGTTCATGGGGTGCTGATGACCCAGCTGGACCTCCTCACCGGGGATCGTCACGTCGATGGCCTCCGCAGCCAGCCGTGTTTCCAATACAGCGGCGTTAAGCTCTGCTTTGCGGCTCTCCAGCTTTTCCTCAATGGCGGCGCGAACGGAGTTTGCCATCTGACCCATCACAGGCCGCTCCTCGGCGGAGAGTTTTCCCATCATCTTCAGCACGGCGGTCAGCTCACCCTTCTTGCCGAGCCATTTGACCCGCTGCTCGTCCAGAGCGGCAGGGGAGTCGGCTGCCTCCAGGGCGCAGAGCGCGTTCTGCTTGATCAGCTCTAATTGTTCTTTCATGCTATGTCATCCTTTCTGGAATTGTTTACAAAAAAATAATCCTTTCATCCCATATCGGGACGAAAGGAAGCCCTTCCGCGGTACCACCCGCAATTCGCCGTTTCCGGCGCACCTTCAGCGCAACTACGCTTTAGATCGGTAACGGGATCACCCGGCTCATCCTACTGATAATTCAAACGAGCTGCTCCTGGGGGAAGGCCCGATACTGCACCTATGCGGCTTTCACCGACCCGCATTCGCTGAGAAAGCGCTGATAGTACAAGGCAACCCAATCTTCGCATTTCATATTCCTTAGAATATTAACATATTCCGAAGGAAAATGCAAGGTTTTTCGGACGCATTTTTACGCACATTCACAAGATATAAATTGAATTGACATTTTTAGGAAATACATGTATAATTAGCACAAAGAAAGATTAAAAAACCAAGCTGAAATTAGGAGGATTGCCATGAAGAAGAGGATAAGCCGTGTGTTGTGTGCCGTTGTACTTCTTGCGTTGGTTTTTTCCATTATTGGAACAGCATCGGCGGCGAATACATATCATGCTGAGTATACAGTTAGCTTGTATAGAAGTCATGAGCCTGGTTACAACACGCTTTGGGTGTTTTTGTCGCTGACCCGTTTGAATGAACCGGTAAATGCGGTGGAGTATTCACTGCACTACGACAGTAGTGTGTTGTCTTATGAAACGCAAAGCGGAGGTCCGAGTGTAAGCGTTCAAGTTACGGGACCGAGCAACAGCAATATAATTGCCAATACCGGAAAGCAGCTTCACATAAAGGCGGATAGACTAGGTGCTATCCATGGGGCAGGACGCATGACTGGTATTAGATTTAAGCTTCCGGAGGGAGCAACCGGTATCACGAGGATTTATTTTACAGATATGATAACTACCGGTATCTATAACGGCACGTTTGGCAGCCAGTATACACCGAAATACCCGGCCTACATTGATATCGATTTGGCGCAGGACGAGAATATCTTGCTGAATCCTACGGAGCCAACGGAGCCTACGGTACTGTCGGCAGATCCGGTAGTGCCAAACGCTGAAATTGCTCCTTTCCTGGCGTATGGTAATGGATTGTATATTAACATGCGGGTGGAGAAGATCAATATACCGTACCACAGAGTTGAGTTTACATTACATTATGATCCGAATTGGCTGAATTACCAGAATCAAGGTCCAGGGGATCTTGGCTTTAGCGGTGGCGTGACAAACCGAAGTTCCAGCAATCAATTTATTTCGGGAGGGCTTACGCTGAAGTTTGAATCGTATAGACAGGAGGATCAAACACAAAACCATCCCGGTACAGTTGGCCACATTAAATTCTCTAGAGATCCGCAACTTTGGGGATATACAAGGCTCTACATATCGGATGCACGGATTTTCTATTTTGACAAGAATGGTCATGAGCAGTCGTTTGTACCGGACTATAAAGAAAGCTTTGCTGTGCAGATGCGGGAAACGGCGAACATGGGGTATGTAAATATGTATCCCACAGAGCCCGTTACGGAATCTACTCTTCCAACCACAGCGCCTACTACAGCGCCCACAACCAAACCTACTACAGCGCCCACGACTAAACCTACGACAGCACCGACCACCAAACCTACAACAGCACCGACTACTGCCCCCACCACAGAGCCTTCCACGGTGTCTGACATGACAACTACGACAGAATCATCGACTTCGTCGATTGTAGGTACGACAACCGGTGCAGGGACATCAGCAACCGAAGGTACGCAGGTGGCAACTCCGTCCGCAAAACCGAATACACAGCAACCAGAAACAAATAACGAACCGAACAGTATCGTGTTGTATGTGTTGTTGGCTGGATTTGTTATAGCACTTGCGGTAGTAATTGTGGTGATAATTCATCATAAAAAAAGGTAAATAAAAAAGGTCTACTTTGTAATGAAACAGAGTAGACCTTTTGCCTGTATTGAGGTAAAATAGAGATAATGCAAATAAAAATGTAAGTATCACAGGAGCTGTTATGAGAATGGAAGAACTTAACCATGAACAGGTTCTGGCGCTGCTGCCGGACCGGGACGAAAATGCCCACAAAGGGGATTTTGGCAAAATTCTGCTACTGTGCGGTAGCCTTGGTTATACCGGCGCGGCGGCGCTTGCCGCCATGGGCGCGCTGCGAAGCGGCGCGGGACTGGTGTATCTGGGCGTTCCGGAGAGTATTTACGCCATTGAAGCTGTGAAGCTGACAGAACCCATCGTATTCCCGCTGCCTCAGGAGCAGGGGATGGTGTCTACAGCGGCGCTGCCGGAGATCTTAAAGCGGCTGGAGCGGGCGGATGCGGTTCTGGTTGGCCCGGGCTTGGGACAGTCAGAGGGAACGCTTGCGGTGACTCAAACTGTTTTGGAAAATGCCCGGTGTCCCGTGGTGGTGGATGCCGATGGCATAAATATGCTTTCCCGGCATATGGATATACTGCGCGAGAGGCATGCTCCTACGGTGCTGACGCCCCATGCGGGCGAATTTGCCCGAATGGGCGGGAAAATCGGACAAGACAGGTTGACTGCTGCCAGGGAATTTGCCAAGGAATTTGGCTGCGTCCTGCTGCTGAAGGGTCATAAAACGGTGATCACAGATGGTGATAAAAGTTATGTAAACCGTACAGGCAACCCCGGAATGGCAGTCGGCGGCAGCGGAGATGTGCTGGCAGGAATCCTTGTGAGTTTGCTGGGGCAGGGTCTGGAGCCGCTGACGGCTGCGGCCTGCGGTGCGTGGCTTCACGGCGCGGCAGGAGATATCTGCGCCGAAAAGATCGGCCAGTACGGTATGCTGCCCACAGATCTGTTGGAGGTGCTTCCGCGACTAATGAAATAAGGCGGGATCCTATGAAACGATTCATAACCGCGGTGTGTTTGGTGCTTTTTTTAGCAGGCTGCAGCGGAGCGGATGACACGCTGGACAGAGCCATGGCTCTGCGATCAAGGCTTCTTGCGGCTCAGGGCATCCAGTTTGAAACAGAAATCACTGCGGATTATGGGGACAGTACATACACCTTTTCCATGACCTGTGCTTCCGATGCCCAGGGGAATGTGCATTTTACCGTAGCCCAGCCGGAATCCATCGCCGGGATCACCGGGACAGTTTCCGCGGAAGGGGGGAAGCTGACCTTTGATGACAAGGCGCTCTCCTTTGAGCTGATGGCAGACGGACAGGTGACACCGGTCAGCGCCCCGTGGCTGCTGGTTAAGACCTTAAGAAGCGGCTATCTCACCTCCTGCTGCCGGGAGGGGGATTATTTGCGACTTGCCATCGATGACAGCTATGCCGAGGACGCGCTGCATCTGGATATCTGGCTGGGAGAAAGCGATCTTCCTGTGCAGGCGGATATTTTGTGGCAGGGCCGCAGGCTTCTGTCGATTCGCGTCAAAAACTTCACATTCCTGTAACTATCCGCCCTGCTTTTCCATAGGATATTTTACAGGCGCAGCCGTATAATTTACCTGTGTGCGTGGGAGAATACTGTTACCGCGTTACATAGGCCGAAGGATCCGGTAGCGCGGGTAATGATTTCTTCGGAGTGTGAAGCACATGGATACCACGGTAAAGCGGGGAGATATTTTTTACGCAGACCTGTCCCCGGTGGTGGGAAGCGAGCAGGGAGGCACCCGGCCGGTGCTGATCGTGCAAAACGATACTGGCAACCGTCATTCCCCCACAGTAATCGCAGCAGCCATTACCAGCCAGACAGGGAAGGCGAGACTGCCGACCCATATCAATATTGCCGGCGGAAGCGTAGGGCTTTCCAGAGATTCGGTGATCCTGCTGGAGCAGATCCGGACCATCGATAAGCGAAGACTGCGGGAGCACATGGGGCGACTGGATGAAGCGCAAATGCTCCAGGTCAACGACGCCATAGCTGTCAGCTTTGGACTGAACCATGAAGGAACAGTATAAAAAATCCCCCGAAACCGCTTGCGGTTCCGGGGGTTGCTTTTTAGGGAATGTTTGTGTTCCACTGGCATAGGCTTAACCGGAGGGATGCAAAATGGAAGGAACATATCAGATCCTGATGGGCGAAACATCCGTAGGGGATGTTCAGGTAAGCCGCAAGGGTCTTTACTACTGCTTTTTATGCCACTGCAGTCTCACCGGAGAGGTCATGTGCCGGCTGACTGTGACCTGCGGCGGAGAGACCCATAGCTTGGGAGTGCCCGTTCCGGAGGGGGATGTGTTTGTCCTGCGTGCCCGGTTACCGGTAAAGCGGTTGGGGGAAGGCCAGCCGGTATTCCGGGTAGTTCCCAAGCATCAGCAGTTGCGGGGAACCTTTGTGCCGCTTTCCCCGGAAGAGCCATTTCGCTACCTGTCGCGGCTGCAGAACGCAGTTCTGGAGCGGCGGGGGCAGCAGCTGGGGATTTTATTAGAGGATACGGTTACATATCCAACTGAAGACTCACCGGACAATGGTCAGATCCCATAATATCCGGATGGATGGCGGCATTTTGGATCATCGGGTTCAGTTTTTCGGACACCAGGAAATAGTCGATACGCCAGCCGGCGTTGTTTTCTCTGGCCCGGAAACGGTAGCTCCACCAGCTGTATGCGCCGGTGAGGGTCGGATTCAGGTGGCGGAAGGTGTCAGTAAAACCGCTGGATAGAAGTTGGGCAAAACAACTCCGCTCTTCATCTGAAAAGCCGGCGCTGCCCCGGTTTGAGCCGGGATTTTTCAGGTCGATCTCCTGATGGGCAACATTCAGATCTCCGCAGATGACTACAGGCTTTTTCTGGTCCAACCCCGTGAGGTACTTGCGGAAAGCTTCTTCCCATTTCAGCCGGTGGTCGATTCGGGCAAGCTCCTGCTGGGCGTTGGGGGTGTAGCAGGTCACCAGATAAAACTGGGGATACTCCAGGGTGATCAGCCGGCCTTCGGTATCCAGCTCCGGGATTCCTACACCGTAGGAAACGGACAAGGGGTGGTGCTTTGTAAAAATGGCGGTGCCGGAATAGCCTTTCTTTTCGGCGTAGTTCCAGTATTGCTCGTAACCCGGCAGCTCCAGGTGGAGCTGTCCTTCCTGCAGTTTCGTTTCTTGCAGGCAGAAGAAGTCCGCGTCCATCTGGTTAAATGTTTCTAAAAAGCCCTTTTGCAGGCAGGCGCGGATACCGTTTACATTCCAGGATACAAAATGCATGGAAATTCACCTCACGAGATTTGAGCTTCTGCGGGGCTGGTGTAGCTGTCTTGAAGCAGTCCGCTGTCTTTGGTCATGGTAATGCTTTTGCAGCTGTCCAGCAGCAGGGTCTCAGCCTGAATGGTTACCTGGCTGCAGCCGGTCATAGCACAGACAGTCTTTGTCAGACAGACACAGGCGGTGGTAAGATTGATGCCGGACAGCTGGGCAAAGGTGTCGCACAAAGTTACGGTGACGGCGTTTTCTTCCCGGATAACTTCTACCACGGTGCTGCCCTCCGGGAACATTTTCGTTAAGTTTTCGCTGGTGGGACCCAGCAAGTACAGGTTCAGCAGATAAACATAGTCCTCCTCGTGACCGAAGGATTCCCGAAGCTCCATGTCGATCACCGAATCCTTGGTGTCGTAGGAGATGTCACTTCGCAAATAGTAAAAGGAAACAGGCGCTTTCGGCTTTTCAATTCCCCGGCTGCAGCCGCAAAGCACACAGCACAAGCCGATCAGAATGCATAGGATTCGTTTCATTGGGATGCCTCCTCAGTATCAAAAACAGGGAAGGTCACCGTAAAGATTGAGCCTTGTCCTACGGTGCTCTCTACCCGGATCTGTCCCTGGTTGCGTTCAACCATGGTTCGCACGATGGACAAGCCCAGACCGCTGCCGCCGGATTTCCGGGAACGGGCTTTATCCACCCGGTAGAAGCGTTCAAAAATATGGCTCAGGGATTCTTCCGGAATACCAACGCCGGTGTCTGCGACCCGCAGCAGGGCGTTATCCTCGTTGCGGAGCAGAGAAACCGTCACCTGACCGCCCGGGGGTGTGTATTTGATGCCGTTTTCTATCAGGTTGAAGGCAATTTGGTACAGATCGTCCTCCACAGCCAGAATGGGGCAGTCCTCCGAAAGATCCAGCCGGATGGAGATGTCCGTTTCCCGGGCGATTCCGGAAAGCATTCTGACCGCCCGCTGAACGGTGGGCGCCATATACAGGATCTCGCAGTCGCCGTCCATAGCGCCCTCGATCCGGGAGAGGGACAGCAGCTTTTGAGACATGCGGTTCAGCCGGTCGGCTTCGTTACCGATATCGCCTACAAACTCCCGGATGGTGTCCATATCCATATCGTTCTGCAAAATAGAATCAGACAAAAGCTTAATGGACGCCAGCGGGGTTTTCAGCTCATGGGAAGCGTCGGAAACAAACTGGGCGCGCTTGCTTTCCGATACCTGAAGCTGATTTGTCAGGTTGTTGATCTCAGCACCCAAAAATGTCAGCTCATCCCGACCGTTCATGACCACTTTGTGGGCAAAATTGCCCTCCCGGATAATGTGCAGGGAAGCAAGGATCTTCTCCATTCGCCGGGAAAATGCTTTGGAAAAGACCAGAGAGAAAATGACGACCACGACTCCCAGCACAAGGGTGATGGTGAGGATGTTCAGCTGCAGGGATTGCAGCAGCTGACCCTGGGATATGTCGTACTCTGTCATATATACGCACCCGATCATGGTGCCGTAGGCGTAAATGGGAACAGCCGCCCGGGAGCGCATGGCACCGGAGCGGTAATTCCATGTGAACACATCAAAGCCTTTCATTGCCGTGAGCACTTCCGGCAGCAGAATATGACCGTCCAGGGCAGAGCCTTCGGCAGCGGAATCGTAAACACAGATGCCCGCCAGGTCTGTGACGATCAGCCTGGATATTTTCAAGCTGCTCATCTGGGAGACCACAGCGGAAACGGTGGAAGTATTCAAAACCTCCAGATCCGCGATCTCTGCGGCAGTCAGCTGGCAACGCTCCAACATAGCGGTCTCTTTGTTCTGATAAAACAGCTTTTGGCTGGTTCCTGAGCAGTAAATGTTCAGAAACAGCAGAACCGCCATGGTGATCAGCAGATACATCGCCGCAAAGCGGTACTGGCTTTGGATGTAGCGGACGGTGCCGGCGGGTTTACTTTCGGAAGTAATAGCCAACACCCCATTTCGTCATAATGTAAGAGGGTTCTGCGGGGTTTTCTTCCAGCTTTTCCCGCAGACGGCGGATGTGCACATCCACAGTTCGGATGTCGCTGCGGTATTCGTAGGCCCAGATGGTATCCAGCAGCGCCTCCCGGGAATAGACCCGGTTGGGGTTTCGCATAAGAAATTCGATCACATCAAATTCCTTGGCAGTCAGATCCACCAATTCCCCGGAACGGTAGGCGTTTCTGGCATCCAGGTCCAGAGAGATAGAGCCGATGGTCAGCAGGCTGTCCGGTTGGGCAGCTAAAGCACCGCTGCGACGCAGCAGGGCGCGGATGCGGGCTTTCAGCTCCAGGATATTAAAGGGCTTGGTAAGATAGTCGTCCGCACCGCTGTCAAATCCCATAAGCTTGTCCATATCATCTGTTTTGGCGGTGAGCAAAATGATGGGCACATTGGAAAACGCGCGGATATTGCCGCAGGCAGTCAGACCGTCCATCTCCGGCATCATCACATCCAGCACCACCAGATCCGGCTGCTGGGTTTGGGTCAGCTGCACAGCGTCCAGCCCGTTGGAGCCGGTGATCACTTCGTAGCCTTCGCTTTGCAAATTGAATCGGATGCCTTTTACCAGCAGATCCTCGTCGTCCACAACCAGTATTTTCATAATGCTAACCTCCTGTAGTGATTAAATCCGCAATGGCTTCCAAACGCTTGGCGCCAATACCGGATACATTTAATAGTTCTTCGGGAGCGGAAAATGGCCCGTTGGCAGTTCTGTAGTCCAGGATCCGCTGGGCTAAGGCAGGCCCGATCCCAGGTAATTGTTGCAGCTGTTCTAAGGTGGCGGTGTTGATGTTCAGCGCTCCGGGAAGCTGTACCTGTGTGGCGCGCTGAGAAAACTCGGTGGAAGCGGTGGTGTTATCGGGGATCGCAGAAACCAGCACATCCCGGCCGCCAAGATTGCGGCCTGTGTAAAAGCCCCCAAGGAAGCAAAGAAAAGCAAGGCAGACAGCAGTTAGAATGTATATGCCGGGATGCTTGTTCATTGCAAATATCTCCACCATTGTATTTTACATCTATTATACACGCTTTTTTCTCCCGGGACAAGTATGTCGGTGCTATTGAGCAGAAAAAACACAGAAAAAGTCGAAAAGTGTCTGGGAAAGATAAGGCTTTGGAAGCAAAAGTATATTTTATTGTAATAAGGGGTGGAAACGCCGGGGGAAATATGCTATACTATAAAGAGAACTGGCAGAGTGTGTCGCTCTGCTGAGAAGAGGTAACAGCATGAAAGTAATCAGGTCAGCCTGTCTGTATATCCTTTTGGCGGCGATCCTGCTGCACGGTCTGGTACAACCGGCGCGCGCGCAGGATACTGGGGTAGATCCCGCGGTGATCAACGGTTGTCACAGCATTGATGCGGCCGTCCCTCTGGAAGGGCAGGAAAAGATTTTGGATACGGCGAAAGCCGTCCTGGTGTATGAACGCACCAGCGGAACGATGATCTATAGCTTTAACGGTGACAGCCGTGTGTATCCTGCCAGCATGGTCAAGCTGATGACCGCCCTGGTGGCGCTGGAGCACGGAAATCTGACGGACAAGGTGACCGTGACCAATGGAGCGCTGAAGCAGCTCTACGGCGGGGCAAAGACCATGGGGCTTCAGGACGGCGAGGTACTCACTCTGGAACAGCTGCTTTACTGTATGATGGTAGCCTCTGCCAATGATGCGGCGGTGGTGATCGCCCAGCATGTAGGCGGCAGTCAGGCGGGCTTCCTTGCAAAGATGAACGAAAAAGCCCAGCAGCTGGGCTGCCGGAACACCAGCTTTTCCAATGTGCACGGTCTGCATGATGAAATGACCTACACCACCGCACGGGATGTATGCCGGGTGATCCTGGCAGGACTGGAAAATGAGCTGTTTGCCGAGATGTTCAGCTTGGAAAGTTATGTGCTTCCCGCTACCAATAAGAGCGGGGAGCGGAAGCTGACCACCACAAACAACATGATGCTGCCCCAAAAACATAGTTACTACGATCAGCGGGTCACCGGCGGCAGAACCGGCTCTACCGATGCGGCAGGCAGATGTATTGCGGTGACAGCGCAGGATTCGGGAATGGAGCTGGTGTGTGTCCTGATGGGCGCAGAGCCTACCTATTCGGAAAGCGGTACCGGCATTGTGCGCTATGGCAGCTTTGAGGAAATGAAAGAGCTGCTGGACTACGTCTTTGGCGGCTATGCCTTTCATCAGCTTGCTGCCGAAGGGCAGATCCTCAACCAGATGAAGGTAGAAAACGGCGCAAACGATGTAGCGATTCGTCCTGTGAGCGATATCTCCGTAGTGCTGCCCCGGGAAATGGATCAGCAAGCTCTGCGTTGGGATTACAGCACCGGTACACTTGCCGCGCCTATCGATGCAGGGCAGTCTTTGGGTTCTCTTCAGGTCTGGTACGGGGCGGTTTGCCTGGGAGAGACGGAACTGATCGCAGCTAATTCTTCTGCGGTGGAGACAACTCTGGTGATGCCCCTGCGTCCGTCGGAAATGGATGACCGGGGAAGCTGGACGACGCTTTTGATCATTGTTGGAATTGCGGCGCTGGTCGCCGGCGCTGTTGTGGCAGTGAAAAAAGCGCCAAAGATGGTCCGCAGGGTAAAAGCTCTGCTCAGAGGCAGAAGGCGCAGAAAGAGTCGGCGGAGGTCGCGGTAATATGAACGAGTGGGAAGCGTTGGAGCGAGCCTGTAAAAGCTGCACCAAATGCGGTCTGTGCCAGACCCGAAACCATGTGGTGTTTGGGGTGGGCAAACGGGATGCGGATGTGATGTTTGTGGGCGAAGGCCCTGGGGAACAGGAGGATCTGCAGGGTGAGCCATTTGTTGGTCCTGCGGGAAAGCTTCTGGATGACATGCTGTCCATTATCGATCTGGACAGAACCAACTGCTACATCGCCAATATCGTCAAATGCCGCCCGCCCCGGAATCGGGATCCTCAGGAAACAGAGCAGGATGCCTGCATCGAATACTTAAATAAGCAGATCATACTTATTAAGCCCAAGATCCTTGTGTGTCTGGGAAGGGTTGCCGCCATGCGTTTGATTCGTGGGGATTATCGGATCAGCCGGGAGCATGGCCAGTGGGTGGAGAAAGACGGAGTCTGGATGACAGCCTTGTATCATCCCTCGGCGCTGCTTCGCTCCGGGGACAAGCGTCCGGAAACATTTTACGACCTGCTTTCTCTGAGAGAACAGATCCGAAAGACCAATTCACAAATATAAAAAGCGTCCCCAAATGGGGACGCTTTTTTCTTGGAGCTAGTGACCTGACTCGAACAGGCGACCTTCTCATTACGAGTGAGATGCACTACCGACTGTGCTACACTAGCGCGCTTTTGAAAGCTATCACATTATATCCTTTGTAGGTAAAATTGTCAACAGTTTTCTGGAAAGCCGCCGGGCTTCGCAACAGATCTGCCCGCTGTCAATTCAAGATCATGGGCTGTATTTGTATTCCTTCCAATGCTCCGCTCAGGGCTTGGGGCAGCAGAGAGAAATCCGCCACCATGCTGGTGGGCTTGCCGTAAGCATCATCCTGCCGAAAGGGGACGAAGAAGTAGTGCTTTTTGCTCAAAAGCTTTCCAATATTCTCTGCCGCACCGGCCAAGGCATCGTTGGTGGAGACGGCGATCAACACCGGCCGCCCGTTCCTTAAGTGGCTTTTTGCAGCCATGGTCACAGAGGTATCGGCGATGCTGTGGGCAAGCTTTGCCAAGGTGTTGCCGGTGCATGGGGCGATCACCAGCGCATCCAGCAGCTTTTTCGGGCCAATAGGCTCTACTTGAGAAATGGTGTGCAGCGGCTCTTTGCCGCAAATATCAGCAACCGTCCGGATATGCTCCTGGGCTGTGCCGAAACGGCTGTCAGTTGTGTAGGCGTTTTGGGAGAAAATAGGTATCAGTGTATGCTCCTGGGCAAGCAGGCGCATGACGGGGAATATCTGGTTGTAGGTGCAGTAAGAGCCGCACAGGGCAAAGCCGATGTTCATGTCACAGCCTCCTTTTTTGTTAGGATACGGATGATGGACTGGGCAATCAGTTTTCCGGAGGACTCCGGGGCTTCCTTGCCGGGAAGACCCCTGGCGGGGATCACATAGGCTCCGGCGATGCCGTTGGCGGAAGCTAGTTCGATTTTCAAGCAGTCGTTTCTGCAGTGTATCACCTGGGCATCGCTGAGAACCGGCGCGGGGGCGGTGTTAAATATCACTCGATATTCAGAAAGCGTCTCATTCAGCTGCCCGGGATCAACAGACCGGTAGCCCAACGCCTGCAGGATCGCCCGATCCGATTCCTTTCTGGCAGCAACGGTTATGTCCGCCCCTAAGGCCAAAAGCTGCGAAGCGAGGCATTTGCCGATCCGCCCCCAGCCGATGACCAGGATGGGACAGCCCCGGAAAACCGTCTGCAGCCGTCTGCCTGCTACCCGAAGGGCGCAGTCTGCGGTGATGGCTGCGTTTTCTGCTAAGTATAGCGGATCTTTCAAAAGATCGATGGTAGGATATCCCTGCAAAGACGGATGCATAAGATTTCCGCCGATGACAGTGACATTGTCCGGCAATTCGGCAAGGATGTGTTCCAAGATCCCGCCGCCGCGTATTCTTCCGTCTGCTTCAAAGCTCGGTACCGGCAGCAGCAGGTACTTCACATCCGGTGCCGGCGCGCTGACCACAGAAAATCCTCTGTCTAGCAGTTCCCGGCAAGCAAGCCGCAGGGCAGCGTTATTTCCGGCGGGATATACAATGGTACCATTCATGTTCATCACCCTTTCAAACCAAATTATGTATGGTATCTTGCATTTGTGATGGCTTTTTGCTATAATGAAAAAAAGAGAAGTGTTTACGATACCCGCAGTGTCGGGATAAGGAGGAAGGATATGCAAAGACTGGGATTTATCCATGATATGATGGATGTAAAGGTGTTGATCCTTTATGTAGCTGCCAGATCCAGCTATCCCATGACCAGCCAGGAAATTTATGAGCTGTGCTATCAGGATGACTGTGTCAGCTATTTTGATGTCTGCACGGCCATCCCCGAGATGGTCAGTTCCGGCCACCTGCGTCTGGTGGGGGAAGAGAAATACGAAATTACCGATAAGGGCCGTCAAGATGGGGAATTGACTGCGGATTCTATCGCGTTTACAGTCAAGCAGAGGGCAGAAGATGCGGTTTCCCGCTTCAACCGCCAGATCCGCCGTCAGAGCTTTGTTAAGACCCAGGTCATTTCCCGGGATGGGGGAGACTATTCGGTAGTCATGTCTCTGGATGATGAGATGGGCAACCTGATGACCCTGGAGCTGCTGGCTCCTAATCAGCGTCAGGCTGTGCGGCTGGGTAAGCTCTTTGAGGAGAAAGCGGAGCGAGTATATAATATGACCATGACCATCCTGCTGGACGAGGAAGAAAATAAGGGGGATTGATCCTTGTACGCTTGTCGGACAGAGGAAATCATGGTATAATATAAATACACCAAGAAATTGGTAAAACGAAAGGAGCTGCCGCGTATGAAATTTCAGTTTAGTGAAAAGAAAGTGAAACTCCCGGGCAATGTCCATGCTTATGCCGAGAAGAAGGTTATGAAGCTGGCACGGTATTTTGAGGAGGATGCGGAAGCACTGATCGTCTTTTCTGTGGAAAAGAACCGGAATAAGGTGGAGCTGACCGTTCACGGCGGTAATACCTGGTTCCGGGCCAGCGAAAGCACTTCGGATATGTTTGCTTCGATTGATGCCTCTGTCGCTACCATTGAAGGGCAGATCCGCAAGAACAAGACCCGTCTGGCCCGCCGCTTGCGGCAGGATGCCTTTACCCGCACCGTGGAAGAGACATCGTTTATCCCCCTGGAAGCAGAGGATGACCTGAATCTTGTCCGTGTGAAGGAATTCTACTTTAGCCACATGACCAGAGAAGAAGCGCTTCTGCAGATGAATTTGCTGGAGCATAACTTCTTCGCGTTCCGGGATGCGGATAACAATGGCGCGTTTGCTGTGGTTTACCGCAGAAACGACGGTGGCTACGGTTTGATCGAAGATATCCAGTAATGATAAAAATTGTATTTCGGGGTCTGAAAAGACCCCGAATTTTTTTGTTTTTCATCTTGACAAACAGGCGGAGAATTGCTAATATACTCGAGCGCTTTGGTGAAGGCGGTTAACATCCAGAAAAATTCAAGAATTTTTTGTCATTTTGCAAAAAAGTTCTTGACAAATACTGGGGAAAATGCTAAACTAATCAGGCTCGCCCTTTGCGCGGAGCATACTGCACCTTGTAAATTGAATAATGTGAGACGAACAAGAAACACCTTGGACAATTAATGGATTGTTTAAGATAATTCGTGTACGAATTGAGAAAAACAGCCAACGAAAATTCTTGAGTAAATTTGCTAGACAAATTATTCAGAAAACTTGATTTGGAGCACTATAGTGCTTTAGATACAATTTTTTGAGAGTTTGATCCTGGCTCAGGACGAACGCTGGCGGCGTGCCTAACACATGCAAGTCGAACGGGACTTACAGGAAAGCGACTTCGGTCAATGGAATGTAAGTTTAGTGGCGAACGGGTG
>JAZNLP010000138.1:0-2618 GCA_045579165.1 Faecousia sp. | reverse complement strand
GGTTTTGTATCTGACCTTTGATGCGGGCTTTGAAAACGGCTGCACCGCCCAGATTTTGGACACCTTAAAAAAGCACCAAGCGCCTGCCGCCTTTTTCCTGGTGGGGAATTACATCGAAAAAAATGCCGATCTGGTGCGGCGAATGGTCGCCGAGGGGCATACCGTGGGCAACCACACCATGCACCACCCGGATATGAGCAAGATCTCCGACCCGGCAGCGTTCCAAAAGGAGCTGCAGGACTTGGAACAAATCTATAAAGAAGTAGTGGGCAGCGATATGCCCAAATACTACCGCCCGCCCCAAGGAACTTACAGCGAGGAGAATCTCCGGCAGGCAAAGGCTTTGGGCTACAAGACGGTGTTTTGGAGTCTTGCGTATGTGGACTGGAATCAAAACGACCAGCCGAGTGCGGACTATGCCTTCAGCAAGCTCCTGCCCCGGACCCATAACGGCGCGGTGGTGCTGCTGCACTCCACCTCTGCCACCAACGCCCAGATCCTTGACGAGCTTTTGACCCGGTGGGAGGAAATGGGCTACCGTTTCGCCCCCATTTCGGAGCTGTTCTCAGGTGGCTAAATTGAAATAAAAACCTGTCATTCCGAGCCTGCACAGCAGGCGTGGGAATCTCCCGGTAGCGGGTTGGTTCTTCTGCTGAAGTGCGTTGAATGGGAAAGATTTTACCAGGAGATTGCCGCGTCAGGCTTACGCCTTCCTCGCAATGACACACTTTTTTGTCATTCCGAGCCAGTGCGCACAGAATCAATGTGCGCTTGCCGTCAGGCAAGCGGGTTATTTAGATTCGCTGCGCGGAGCACCACTGGCGTGGGAATCCCGTGGACAGAGGGGCATTCCTAAAAGTTACGGGATTGCCGCGGGCGCAAGCGCCCTCGCAATGACGCAAAAAAGACCGTCCGTTACGGACGGTCTTTTCTGATTTTCTCTTCAAACCAAGGCCGGCGAAAGCCATCCCGGTCAAAGGCGGCGATCACCAAACCGTTAATAGCCAGGCAGACAAATCCGGTCAGCCCCAGCTCCCACAGCAGGCATTTTCCAGCCAGCCACGCCATATCCATGGGCGCGATCCGGCGGAAGCTGTTGCAGATGACGATCATCACCACCGTCAGCACCAGGCCAAGGACGCTCCAGGCAAGCCCGGCGATCCGCTGGGTGAAGATCCAGGCATCCAGGCTGGCCATTCCCCACCAGCACCGAAAACCCAGAGAATGGTTCGCTTCCTTTGGGGGCGCGAACAGATACAGCAGGCCAAAGCCTAACAGCAGCAGCGGCCCTGCCATCACCGCAAGGCGCAGCAGTGTCTCCACCCAACCCAGCACCGTATCCACTTCCGGCAGAAAATCCGCCAGCTCGAAGCTGTCAAACAGCGCCTTCAGGTCATCGAAATTCATAGTTCCTCCTTATTTTTCCTCCAGGAACTTGTTGATCTCATGGACAAATCCACTGACATCCTGGAACCGGCGGTAAACAGAAGCAAACCGGATGTACGCGACCTCATCAAGGGGCTTCAGCCGCGCCATGACCATCTCACCGATCTTGTCGGTGCTGACTTCCCGCTCCAGGGTGTTCTGGATGGACTGCTCGATCTCGGTAGTGATCCGGTCCAGATCCGCCACATCCACCTGCCGCTTGTCAAATGCGCGCACCATGGAGTTAAGCACCTTGTTCCGGTCAAAGCTCTGGCGGGAGCCATCCCGCTTGACCACAATGATGGGCAGGCTTTCCACGATCTCATAGGTGGTGAACCGGCGCAGACACTGCAGGCACTCCCGGCGGCGGCGAATGCTGTTGCCGTCCTCGGAGCGTCTGGAGTCTACAACTTTACTTTCCTGGTCACCGCAAAAGGGGCATTTCATTTAGGTCCACTCCCTTACTATGTATTATTGGATAATTATAGCAGAATTATGTTGACCTGTCCAGCATTTTTTTCCTTGTCAAGGGCGGTATCTTGGGTTACAATGAAGAAAATGCGTAACATAAAGGAGTTTCCCATGACCAACAAGACACTTTTTATCATCTGGGGCGGCTGCGGCATCCTCTGCCTTGCCCTTTCCGCCATCCCCGCGCCCCAAGGGGCGCTGTACGGCCTGCTCATGCTCATTGGTCTGGGCTTTTTTGTCCCCGGCGGGGTGCTTTTGTACCGGGCAGGGAAGGCCGGCGACAAAAAGCTCCTGACATTCATTCGGAACCTGTCCTTTTTCAGCCTGGTGCTGACAGTGGTGGCGCTGCTGCTGAATTTTGCTTCTCCTGTGATGCCTTCTTGGGCAGGCGATTTGCTGTATGTGCTGCTGGTGGTGGTCTCTGTGCCTATGATCTGCACCCGGGTGTGGATCTTGAGCCTGCTCGCCTGGGCTGTGTTTCTCATGACCGCCCGGCATTTTCTGAAAAAAGGCCCCCTTGCTTAAAGCGCTGTCATTAAGTTAAGAAGGCCGTGTCATTCCGAGACCCCAACGGGGTCGTGGGAATCTCCCGGTACTATGCCGGTTCTTCTATCGTAGTGCGGTGAATGGGATAACTTTTCACCAGGAGATTGCCACGGGCCTACGGCCCTCGCAATGACACCGATTTTTATAAATAACGCACCTGCGATATCGCAGGTGCG
>JAZNLP010000137.1:0-4539 GCA_045579165.1 Faecousia sp. | reverse complement strand
AGTATGACGGCCTGGGCAAAAAGCCTATCCAGGAAGCCAGCGCCGGTGAGATCGTGGCGCTTTCCGGCATTTCCGACATCACCATCGGCCGCACCGTCTGCGCTCCCGATGCCCCGGAGGCGCTGCCCTTTGTGAAGGTCTCCGATCCCACCATCGAAATGACCTTCTCCGTCAACGATTCTCCCTTTGCCGGCCGGGAAGGTAAGTTCGTCACCAGCCGCAACCTGCGGGATCGGCTGGAAAAGGAGCTTCTTAAGGATGTCTCCCTCCATGTTACCGAGGCAAGCACCGATTCCTTTAATGTGGCAGGCCGGGGCGAGATGCACCTTTCTATCCTTATGGAGACCATGCGCCGGGAAGGCTTTGAGTTCGCCGTGTCCACCCCCCGTGTGCTGACCAAAGAAATTGACGGCAAGACCTGCGAGCCTATCGAAAAGATGGTCGCCGATGTGCCGGAGGAGTGCATGGGCGCAGTGATTGAAAAAATCGGCCGCCGAAAGGGCGACCTGCTGAGCATGACTCCCATGGGCAGCCGCTACCGGCTGGAATTTTTAGTCCCCTCCCGGGGTCTGTTCGGCTACCGCAGTGAGTTCCTCACCGACACCCGTGGCGAGGGCATCATGTCCAGCGTTCTGGACAGCTACGCGCCTATGAAGGGTGAGATCGAGCGCCGGCTCACCGGCTCTCTCATCGCCCACGAAAGCGGCGAAGCCGTTGCCTACGGTCTGGGCGCTGCCCAGGAGCGGGGCGCGCTGTTCATCGGCCCGGGCACTCCGGTGTACGCCGGCATGGTGGTGGGCATCTGCAGCCGCAACGAGGATATGACCGTCAATGTCTGCAAGCGCAAGCAGCTGACCAATATGCGCGCCTCCGGCTCTGACGATGCCATTCGTCTTATCACCCCACGGAACTACTCGCTGGAGCAGTGCCTGGAATTTTTGGCAGATGACGAGCTGCTGGAATGCACCCCCAAGAGCCTGCGGATCCGCAAGCGGGAGCTGGATCACGCCCTGCGGATGCGGGAGCTGATGAAAAAACGCAACCAGGAAAGCTGATTTATCACGTCATTGCGAGGGCAGCTGTGCTGCCCGTGGCAATCCCGTAACTTTTGGGAATATCCCTGTATCGACGGGATTCCCACGCCTGCTTCGCAGGCTCGGAATGACGTAACGTTTTTTCTCAGCAATAAACCACAATTTAACCACAATCTGCCCTCTTTTTATAAAAAAGTTATTGACCTTATTGACTTTTTCGGCTATAATACCATAGCATGACCAATTATGGTCCTATTTTTGTTTCGCTGCGGTCGGCTTGCCGACTGTCGAGCTATTGATTTTTGAGGAGGTGTATCCCGATGAAGCGTACCTACCAGCCCAGCAACCGTCACCGCTCCAAGGTCCACGGTTTCCGTCAGAGAATGGCTACTGCCAATGGCCGTAAGGTCCTGGCTCGCCGCCGTGCAAAAGGCCGCAAGGTTCTGTCCGCCTGATCGGACCGATCGGGTAACCGATAGCAGGATAATCGCTCTGTGCGAAAACGGGAGCTATAGCGGGGCGAGCAGATTTCGCCCCGCTCCCTTTTTATTCTGGCACACCCTCTAAATGCTTTTCCGTCCGGATGGCGGATCTTTTCCGGCATTACTGCGTTCCGAAAGCCTTGAAATACACAAAGTATTCCTGCGGCTTTCGACCTTGCCCTGCCGAAAAATCTCCTGCCCCCGATTCGAAAAATCCTTTCTTCGGGCGTGCCTGTGTTCCTTATGTGTCATTGCGAGGCACTTTAGTGCCGTGGCAATCTCCGGGAACGACGTTCGTTATTTGCGTATTTCCTGAGGGGGAGATACTATGAGATTTTCAAGCAGTCTGAAACTGAACCACATATTCCAGCGGCTTTACCGCTGCTCCGGCTTCGCCAACGGCTTTCTGGTGCTTTACGCCCGGAAAAACCGGACGGATTCCAACCGGGTGGGCATCACCGTCAGCAAAAAGCTGGGCAAAGCCCATGTCCGCAACCGGATTCGCCGCCGTCTGCGGGAAATTTACCGTCTCAACGAGGAAAAATTCCTCCCGGGCTGGGATATGGTCGTGGTGGCAAGGACGAAAGCGGTCTTTGCGGATTTTGAGACTCTCACAAAAGCCTATCTGCAGCTTTGCGAAAAAGCCGGGCTTTTGCAGGAGCAAAGCCTATGAAGCGGCTGCTGCTTGGATTTATCCGCTTTTATCAGCGGCACATCTCCCCCGGAACACCCTCATCCTGCCGGTTTTACCCAACCTGTTCCCAGTATGCTTACGAAGCTATCAACCAATACGGCCCGTGGAAAGGCGGCTGGCTTACATTGAAGCGGCTGCTGCGGTGCAACCCCTTCTATAAGGGCGACCCCTACGACCCCGTGCCGTGACTTTCAAGGAGGACAGTCCATGTTTCTCGCATTCAACATTTCCGACATCATAACCGTTCCCTTCGGTTATCTTCTGGACTGGCTGTATGAGTTTACCACCAACTACGGTGTGGCGCTGATCCTGTTTGCTGTCATCGTCCGGCTGGTGCTGCTGCCCATCACTGCCAAGAGCAAAAAGAGCATGATGAAAATGTCCCGGCTGCAGCCCCGGATCCAGGCCATCCAGAAAAAGTACGAAAACGACAAGCAAAAGCAAAACGAAGCTATCCAGCAGCTGCAAAAGGAAGAAGGCGCTTCCATGGGCTGCGGCGGCTGCCTGTGGAGCTTGATCCCTCTGCTGATCCTGATCCCCCTGTACCAGGTGATCCGTGAGCCTATGGTGTATATGCTCCACGAGTCTGCTGAGACGGTGGAGCTGGCGGTCGCTACCATCAAGGAAGCTGCGCCCCACCTGTTTTCCGACAACAGCTTCTACGATCAGCTGATCGCTGCCCGGCATATCCCGGATTTCATTGAGCAGCTGAATGCCGCCGGCGTGGAGTTTGCCAACCCCGACACCTTGAGCGGTCTGAACTTCCAGTTCCTTCGCATCGACCTGGGCCAGGATCCCCTGTTCTTCGGCCTGTTCGGCGGCGAATTTGTGTGGAAGTGGAACAGCATCGGCGCTGCATTGATCCCCTTCCTGTCTGCCGGCAGCCAGGTGGTGTCCATGAAGCTGAGCCAGCGTGCCAACGACTCGGTCATCACCGACCAAAACGGTCTGAAGGACGAGGAGACCGCGAAAAACTCCCAGTCTGCCCAGACCACCAAGACCATGACCATGATGATGCCCCTCATGTCCCTGTGGATCGGCTTTACCGTGCCTGCCGCCCTGTCCCTTTACTGGTTCGTCGGCGGTGTGGTTGCTATGGTGGAAAATGAGCTGCTGACCCGTCATTACCGCAAGATCTACGACGCGGAGGACGCGGAGCGGCTGAAAAAGCACCTGGCAGAAGAGGCTATCGAGGCGGAAAAGGAGCGGCTGCGTGCTGAAAAGCGTGCCGCAAATCCCGACGGCATCACCGAAAATACCAGCAAAAAGAAGCTGCAGCAGAAAAAGCAGGCAGAAGAAGCTGCCGCCAAGGCTGCCGCTGCTAAGGAATACGCGGCGAAGAAGGGTGCTGTAGAAGAGACGGAGCAGGAAGAAGATCTGCCCATGTCCGGTATCCCCAACCGCCCCTACTGCAAGGGCCGGGCTTACGATCCCAGCCGCTACAGCAGAGAATCTACGGAGGAATAAGCTATGGAAAAGACCATTGTTGTCACCGGCAAGACCATTGACCTGGCCATTGATTCCGCTCTGACCCAGCTGGGTCTGGACCGGGACAGCGTCAGCGTTGAGGTCCTGTCTCAGGCAAAGCCCGGTTTTCTGGGTCTGGGCGCACAGCCTGCCAAGATCCAGGTGACCTACGAAGCACCGGACCCCGCGCCCAAGGTGGCGCTCAGCTCCGCTTCCCGGAGCAAGCCCAAGGCAGAAAAGAAGCCCGAGCCGAAGGTCGAAGCACCCAAGGTTGAGAAGAAGCCTGAGCCTGTCAAGGCTGAAAAGGCACCCGAAGCGCCGAAGCCTCAGCGCCGCGCCCCCAAGCAGGAGTCTGCTCCTGTCCAGCCTAAGGAATACGCCCCCGCTGAGCCCGGCTCTGTGGAGGAAAAGATCGAAGTTTTCCTGAAGGGTCTGCTGGAGCACATGGGCTCTGACGCCGTTCCCCACGCCTGGAAGAGCGATGGCAACACCTATCAGGTAGAATTCACCGGCGCGGATCTGGGTTACCTCATCGGCCGCCGGGGCGATACCCTGGATGCTCTGCAGCACCTGTGCAACTACACCATTAACCGTGGTGTGGAAGGGCATATCCGGATCAATGTGGACGCAGAGGAATACCGCCGCAAGCGGGAGGACAGCCTCTGCCGTTACGCTCGGAAGAAGGCGCAGCAGGTTCTGAAGAACCGCCGCCGCTGCTCTCTGGAGCCCATGAACGCCTATGAGCGTCATCTGATCCACTCTACCCTGCAGGATATGGAGAACATCACCACCCATTCCACCGGCACAGAGCCGAACCGCCGGGTAGTCATCGAATTTGTCCGCTAACTATAATAAGAAGCAG
>JAZNLP010000136.1:0-6378 GCA_045579165.1 Faecousia sp. | reverse complement strand
GCCTCCGGTAAGGAAACCAAGAAGAAGTCCCTGGCTGAGATTGCAATGAGCTACGGTTATGTTTACGTTGCTCAGATCGCTATGGGTGCTAACCAGGCTCAGACCATCAAGGCTATCTGCGAGGCAGAGGCTTACAATGGTCCTTCCCTGATCATTGGCTACGCTCCCTGTGAGATGCACTCCATCAAGGGCGGCATGATGAACTGCCAGGCTGAGATGGAGAAGGCTGTTGACTGCGGCTATTGGAATCTGTTCCGCTTCGATCCCTCCAAGGAGACCGGCAAGTTCCAGCTGGACAGCAAGGACCCCAAGGAAGGCTACCAGGAGTTCCTGATGAACGAGGCTCGTTACAGCCGTCTGACCCGGGAGTTCCCCGACCGCGCCAAGGAGCTGTTCGTGAAGAACGAAGAGGCTGCCAAGGAGCGTTGGGAGCACCTGAAGAAGCTGGTCGAGATGTACAAGGACTAATCCCAGTTATGACCGCCCCTGGAAACAGGGGCGGTTTTTCAAAACGGAGGTTATCATGCGAATTGTATCCCCCCTATCACCCGCGCAATACATAGATGCCATGAAAGAGCAGATGGGCAGCCACATGGACTTTGCTAACGAAAGGTTTACTGGCTTTTTCTTGGGCAGAGTGTTCGATGTCACCTTCCACAGCGGTTATGAGTATGACCGCAGATTTAACTTTCCCATGAACTCCGCATTGGGCTATGTTGTCAAGAAGGAGCATGGCTGCGAAGTTCGGTTTATCCGGCTGAAGGGCTTTCTGAATCCGCCGCATTTTTTGTTTATGGCAGTGCTTTGTTTCATCCTTTGTTTGCTGCTATATTTCGCCGATGGATTGCTGTATGATCCTTTCGATATTCGTACGATCTTGCTGCAATGCGCCGGCATTGGATTCGGCGTGGTGGCCGTTGTAGCGTTGATGAGTGCTATTTTCGAAAGCACTTCTCACCGTAGTGCAGAGGGCGGCCGATTCCTGCTATCCTTTCTTCTAAACCCTACAGACCCTTATGCCAACTTTTAACAAGAAGGATGTTTCTATGCTTTGCACCGTTACGGATATTCGAGGCGATTATGCCTATGTGAAATACGATGATACCGGCATTGTATCGGAGGTAGCCATCGCGTTGCTGCCCTTTGGCATCGATATAGGTGACCGGCTGAAATTTGAAAATTACGAGTTTGTTCAGATATAAAAACAGCGATGATGCGGATTCTTCCGCATCATCGCTGTTTATTTTATTACTTTTTCTGCTTCTTCAGCAGCTTGTTCAGCTCAAACCGCTTTTTTCGTCTCTCATGATTTTCCTTAAAACCGGATTTCAGCTCCGGCGGGTGGTCTTTAAGCTTATCCGGATCGATCTGCTTTTTTAACAGACGCTTATCCGTCAACTCTCGGATCAAGGAATAGAGCACAGAGGTCACCGGGATCATCAGCAGCATGCCGCCGACGCCCATCAGGTCACCGCCAACTGCCACGGCAACCAGCACCCACATACCCGGCAGGCCGATGGAAGTACCCACCACTCTGGGATAGATCAGATTGCCCTCGATCTGCTGGAGCACCAGGAACATGACCACAAACCACAAAGCCATCAGCGGGCTGTCGACCAAGATGAAGAACGCACCGATGACGCAACCGGCAAACGCACCTACGATGGGAACCAATGCCGTAATGGAGATCACAACGCTGACCAGAGGCATATAGGGGAAACCAAAAATCGACATCGACACTGCAAACATCAAACCCAGGATCAATGCTTCCACGCACTGTCCGGAAATGAAGTTAGAGAAGGTGGAGTTGGTCATCCGCATGATCCGGACGATCTGATCACAAACCTTTTCCGGCAAAAGGGCATACAGCAACCGCCGGAACTGGCGGGCAAGCAATTCCTTTCTCGCCAAACAGTATATGGCAAAGACCAGGCTAATCACAGCATTAAAGATACCGCTGCCAAGATCAACGATGGTCACAAACACTTTATCTACAACCGTTGTAAGACTGTTGCTGATAAAGGTAGCCGCTTTTTGAATCAAGCTTGCCCAATCCATGGAGGCAAAATTTGTGTTCTCCTGAAGCCACTGGAGCGCCTCCGGATTCTCTGCCAAAAATGCATTGACCCGATCCAAACAATCGTTGAAAAAGCCAGGCAGCTTGGAAACCAAAGTTTCAACCGTCGCCCCCACCTGGGGGATCAGCAGATAGAATACGCCAGTGAGCGCCAGCAGAATGATGAGCATAGTCAAAAGGATCGCCAGCGCCCGGCGCGCACCGGGACTGGGAATCTTTTTCAGCCACCGCTCCACCGGACGCAGAGGTACATTCAGGATAAACGCAATTGCTGCGCCAACAATAAACGGTGACAGGATCGAAAAGCCCGCATGCAAAACCGCCTTCAGCCGATCCGTTTCATGAAGCAGCCAGTACAGCAAAATGCAGCCTGCCGCGCCTAAGAAGATCGTTCGTAATGTCTTTTTATTAACTTCCACGCAATCCACTTCCTCTCTCATTATGCCGTAGCAATCCGGGAAAAACCAGATAATAGTTTATAAACTTTACTTTTCTGTCATCTGCACCAACGCATCGCACAGCGCATCTACATTGCTCTGCTCCGTTGCCCAGCTGGTACAAAAACGGACTGCCCGGTGGGTTTCATCCACACGGCACTCTTGAGAAAATGTAAATTCTTTTCCCAACTGCTCCAGCAGCATATCCGGCAAGATCACAAAGATCTGATTGGTCGTTCCGGGAACATACAGGGCGTATCCCAGATCCTTCAGAACACCGCGGATCTGATCTGCCAGCGTATTTGCCCTGCGGGCAAGACGGAAGTACAGATCGTCCTGCAGCAGCACATCAAACTGAATCCCGAGCAATCTGCCCTTTGCCAGCATACCGCCCTGCTGCTTGATCATATAGCGAAAATCCTCAGCGATCGCAGGGCAGGAAAACACCACCGCTTCCCCAAACAATGCGCCCTGTTTTGTTCCGCCGATGTAAAACACATCACAAAGTCTTGCCAGATCCGGCAGCGTCACATCACAGTCAGAAGCTGTCAGTCCGTAACCCAGCCGCGCGCCGTCCAGAAACAGGTACAGCCCGTTTTCCCGGCACACCCGTGACAGATCGGTCAGCTCCTGCAGAGAATAAATCGTACCCAACTCCGTAGGATTGGAGATATACACCATTTTCGGCTGCACCATATGTTCCATGGCTTCGTTGGTTCGATGCTCTTTCACAATAGTCGCCACCTGCTGTGCAGAGATCTTACCGTCTGTAGTGGGAAGCGCCAGTACCTTGTGACCCGTGGATTCCACCGCGCCGGTCTCATGCACATGAATATGACCGGTTTGGGCGCACACGACGCCCTGGTGCGCCCGGAGCGCCGCTGCGATTACAGTCATATTGGTCTGCGTTCCGCCCACCAAAAAATGAACTGCAAGAGAGTCATCCTGGCAAAGCTCCCGGATCTTACGGGCGGCAGACTCACAGTAAGGGTCTGTGCCATAGCCAGGGGTCTGCAGGAGATTTGTCTCCTGCATCCGCCGCAGGATGCTTTCATGGCAGCCTTCAGAATAATCATTGTGGAAGTAACGCATCTTCTTGCCTCCCGGTTTTTTCTGTCTTTATTCTATCCATTTTGACTGTCTGTGTCAAGGCTGCATATTTCCCGAAAGACGCGCATAGTGTTTCATGGTAGCACACAGCATCGGAGGGGAGATTATGACAGACACCATCGAGGAACGCGCCTGCGAACTGGCTGTGTACATGATCGAAACAGGTGCCACGGTACGGGCAGCAGCCCAGCACTTTGGCATCTCAAAATCCACGGTACATAAGGATCTCCAGCTAAAATTGCCGCAGTATAACCGCAATCTTTATGAGCAGGTGCGGAAGGTTTTGGAGCTTAATAAACAGCAGCGACATATTCGGGGCGGCATGGCCACCCGAAGAAAATACCGAGGAGCTGACTGCATATAATCAGGAGGGCAGCGAGCGCTGCCCTCCCTTTCCATTCACAGGTCGTCCGCATCCTGAACCGGCTCTTCCAGCCAATCCATCAGTCTGCCGGTGTAGCTGCCCAGGGGATCTGTCATAATTCCGCCAAACGGATCCACAGGCACTGCCATCCCCGGCAGGATCGGCATCCCGTTTTCATCGATTTTTTCCCTTTTCACAGTATTCCCTCCCTTCGTATCTAGCTTGCCCCGGATAAATCCCATGATTCCATTGCTTTTATGATGCTTTATGATATAATACGTACAAAGGAGGGATTCTATGTTTGACATCACATTGATCACAATGGGTAAGCTGAAAGAGAAGTTCTATCTCAGCGCCGCTGAGGAGTACGCAAAGCGTCTGAAAGGCTATTGTAACTTCCACCTGTTGGAATTGCCGGAATATCGGCTGCCGGAAGATCCCTCCCCGGCAGAGATCGCAGCAGGACTTGATAAGGAAGCAGAAATGATCCTGTCGAAGGTCCCCAAGGGCGCATGGCTTTGTATTTTTACGCCGGAGGGGAAAACTCTATCCAGCGAAGATTTTGCAAACAAATTAAAGGAAGTAAAGCTTTCCGGCAAAGGAAGTGCCTGTTTCCTCATCGGTTCGTCCTTCGGTATCTCTCCTAAAATTAAGGATAAAGCCGACTTCCGGCTGTCCATGGGGCCTATGACTTTCCCCCATCATCTGGCACGGATCATGGTGCTGGAACAGCTGTACCGGGCGGAGGCAATCCAAGCCGGCAGCAAGTACCATAAATAAACGGTTTTGTGCAGATAATATATCCGCCCAGGCTTGACAACCAGGGCGGATTTTTATATAATTTGTTGGTATGAAAAGTATGAAAAATATGAAAGGTGTGGTCTTATGCCCGGAGGTAAGCACATTCTTGGCAAGCAAAATTCCCAGCGTGTGTTCGGCACCGCAAAGGTTGGCGACCGGGGACAGATCGTGATCCCCAAGGAAGCCCGGGAGCTGTTCGGGATCAAGCCCGGCGATACCCTGCTGATCCTCGGCGAAGCAGACACCGGTCTGATCGTGTCCCGCCCGGAGGTTCTGAACACCCTTGCCAACGAAATCTTAAACAACGTGAATAAAGAGGAATAAAACATGGAGCAGTTATTGGAATTATATCAGACTATGGGCATTTCCCAAGGTGTTTATGCTTATGGTGAAGCCGCATTGGAGCGGTTGAAGGCGCGTTTTGCCGCCATTGATCAGATCGCAGAACACAACCAGGCAAAGGTTCTGGCTGCCATGCAGAAAAACCGCGTATCTGCCGCCTGCTTTGTGGGCACTACCGGCTACGGCTATGATGACTTAGGCCGCGACAATTTGGAGCGGGTCTATGCGGATGTGTTCCACACGGAAGCCGCCCTTGTTCGCCCCCAAATCACCTGCGGTACCCACGCTCTGACCGTCGCTCTCAGCGCGAATCTGCTGCCCGGAGACGAGCTGCTCTCCCCTGTTGGCGCGCCTTACGACACGCTGCAGGAAGTGATCGGTATCCGTCCCAGCCCCTGCTCTCTGGCGGAGTATGGTGTTTCCTATCGGCAGGTGGATCTGCTTCCCGACGGTACTTTCGATTATGATGGCATCCGCAAAGCCATCAATCCCAAAACCAAAATGATCACCATCCAGCGCTCCAAGGGTTATGCCACCCGCCCCACCTTTTCCGTCAAGCAGATCGGGGAACTGATCGCTTTTTGCAAGGAATGCAAGCCGGATGTGCTGGTCATGGTGGACAACTGTTACGGCGAATTTGTGGAGACCATCGAGCCTTCTGATGTCGGCGCTGATATGACTGTGGGCAGCCTTATTAAGAATCCCGGCGGCGGTCTTGCCCCCATCGGCGGCTATATTGCCGGCACGCAAGCCTGCGTGGATCGCTGCGCATACCGGCTTTCCGCCCCCGGTCTTGGCCAAGAGGTTGGCGCAAATCTCGGACTTATGACCAGTCTGTATCAGGGCTTTTTCCTGGCGCCGACGGTGGTTGCGGGCGCGGAAAAAGGCGCTATCTTCGCTGCTAACCTGTATGAGCCCCTGGGTTTCCGCTGTGTGCCCAACGCAACCGAAAGCCGGCATGATATCATCCAGGCTGTAGAACTGGGCAGCGAAGAGGGCATGATCGCTTTCTGCAAGGGCATTCAGGCTGCTGCCCCGGTGGACAGCTTTGCCACCCCATGGCCTGCAGATATGCCCGGCTATAACGACAAAGTCATTATGGCTGCCGGCGCATTCATACAGGGAAGCTCCATTGAGCTTTCCGCTGACGGTCCTATCCGTCCGCCTTACGCCGTATATTTCCAGGGCGGCCTGACCTGGTATCATGCCAAACTGGGTATTTTAATGAGCCTGCAGAAAATGCTGGA
>JAZNLP010000135.1:0-4863 GCA_045579165.1 Faecousia sp. | reverse complement strand
TGCCGGGTGGAAAAGCTCCATCAGCCCAGTCGGGACACGGTGATATTGCTGCTCAAGGGCAGGGAAAGCCGGGCACGGCTGCTGCTGGGTCTGAATCCCACAGCGCCCCGGCTGCATCTGACCCAGACGAATCCGGAAAATCCCGCCCAGCCGCCTATGTTTTGCATGCTGCTGCGAAAGCACCTCAGCGGCGCGCGGCTGACAGGCATTTCCCAGATCCCTATGGAGCGCTGCGCCAAATTCACCTTCTCCTGCATCGACGAGCTGGGCGACCCGGTGGAAAAGACTCTTGTCGCCGAACTGATGGGCAGGACCTGCAACCTGTACCTGCTGAGCCCCGAGGGGCGGATCATCGACTGTTTGCGGCGGATCGGTCTGGACGAAAGCACCAAACGGGCGGCGCTGCCGGGAATGTACTACCAAAATCCCCAGCCGGTGGAGAAAATGAACCCGGAAACCCTTACGGAAGAAGATTATGTAAACCTGTTGACCCAGCCCGGCGCAGATATCCTCTCTGACCGGCTGATGGACAACCTTGGGGGACTTTCTCCCCTGGTCTGCCGGGAGGCGGCGCTGTTTGCCGCCGGGGAGACCGATGCCCGGGTAGGGGAGCTGGATAAAAATGCCGCGGCAAAGCAGCTGCATTTGTGGTTTACCCAGAATCTTCAAAGCCCGAAGCCTCATGTTTACGCGCTGGCTGACGGCACACCAAAGCAATTCGCGTTCTGTCCCATCCGGCAGTACGGGCAGTGCCGGGAAGCGGACAGCTTCAGCGCCCTTTTGGACAGCTTTTACGCCCAGCGGGACAAGCGGGACGCCATTCGCCAGAAAAGTCAGGCCATTCGCAAGACTGTGCAAAACCTCTGCACCCGGCTGACCCGGAAAATGGCCATACAGGAGCAAGAGCTTTCTCAGACCTATGACCGGGAGCGGCTGCGGCAGCTGGGCGACATCGTCACCGCCAACCTGCACCGGATCACCAAGGGTCAGACTCTGCTACAGGCAGAGGATTTTTACGACGAAAACATGACCGTCATCGATATCCCCATTTCTCCCATATTGTCTCCCCAGCAGAACGCGGCGAAGTTCTATAAGGACTACACCCGGATGAAAAACGCCGAAAAGGAGCTGAAAAAGCAGCTTTCTCTGGGAGAAACGGAGCGAAATTACCTGCAAAGCGTGTTAGATGAGCTAAACCGCGCCCAATCGGAAGCGGAGCTGGAGCAGATCCGCATAGAGCTGCACCAGGGAGGCTATATCAAAGCCGACCCGGGGAAGAAAATGAAGCAGGGAAAGCTCCCGCCCCTGCATCTGGTGTCCACCGACGGTTTCCCCATCTATGTGGGACGGAACAACCAGCAGAACGAGGAGCTGACATTCAAGCTTGCCCGGAAGGACGACCTTTGGCTGCACGCCCAGAAGGTCCACGGCAGCCATGTGATCATCGCCTGCAACGGCAAAACGCCCCCGGACGACACCGTCACCCAGGCGGCCCAGCTGGCTGCCTTCCATTCCGAGGTAGGCGACGGTCAAAATATTCCGGTGGATGTGACACCGGTGCGGCAGGTGAAAAAAGTTCCCGGGGCAAAACCGGGCATGGTCATTTACCACACCTACCGCACAGTCATCGTCAACCCCTACGGGGACATTGTTCTCGACCCTCTCAACGCGGAGAAATAGGACTCTTGACCCCGGGGTTTTTCCCGTGGTACACTTTAAGAAGAACGATAATTTGGTGGTTTGTGTCAGTAAAAACCGTGTCATTCCGAGACCCCAACGGGGTCGTGGGAATCTCCCGGTATAAAGCTCGATCTTCCATGGAAGATCGATGAATGGGGAACTTTTCCGCAGGAGATTGCCACGTCAGGCTTACGCCTTCCTCGCAATGACACAAACTTTTTATAATCACACCACACAGGAGTCAATATGAAAACATTACTGCACATCTGCTGCGCGCCCTGCGCCAACCAGCCTATCGAAGTGCTTCGGGGCGACGGCTTGGAGGTCAGCGGCTTTTGGTATAACCCCAACATCCACCCCTTTACCGAGTACCGCGCCCGGCGCAACTGCCTGAGGGAATATGCGGATATCATCGGGCTGCCCCTCATCGAAAAGGACGATTACGGCCTGCGGCCCTTTGTCCGGGAAGTGGCGGAAGATATCGGCGGCCGCTGCGTCAAATGCTACGAGATGCGGCTTTACGAAACTGCCCGGCAGGCAAAGGAGCTGGGTTTTGACAGCTTTACAAGCTCTTTGTTCATCAGCCCCTACCAGAATCACGAGCTGATGAAAGAGGTGGCGGAGCGGGCAGCCTTCGAATACGGCGTCAGCTTTCTTTACCGGGATTTCCGCCCGTATTTCAAGGCAGGACAGGAAAAGGCAAGAGAGCTTCAGATGTATATCCAAAAATACTGCGGCTGCGTCTTTTCCGAGCAGGAGCGGTACTTAAAGCCTAAAAAGATCATTCCCTAACCTGGAGGAATCATGTCGAATTTTACCTTTGTCGTCCCCACCCTGTTTGGGCTGGAGGGCATCGCCGGTGACGAGCTGCGCCGGCTGGGTCTTGAAAATGTCCGGGTGGAGGACCGGCGGGTCTTCTTCACCGGTGACGAACACGCCCTGGCAAAAGCCAACATCTGCCTTCGCACCGGCGAGCGGGTGATGATCCTGCTGGCGCAGTTTTCCGCCAAGAGCTTTGAGGAGCTGTTTCAGGGCGTGTATCACGCCAATCTGGAGGATTATATCCCCAAGGACGGCCAGTTCCCGGTAAAGGGTCACTGCCTGGGCAGCCAGCTGATGAGCGTGTCCGACTGCCAGGCCATCATCAAAAAAGCCGCCTCCCGGCGGCTGGGTGAAAAATACGGCGTCAGCTGGCTGCCCGAGACCGGCATCAAATTTCAGCTGCATTTTACCGTCCTCAACGACCAAGTGACCCTGTCTCTGGACTGCTCCGGTCAGGGTCTGCACAAACGGGGCTACCGGGCTATCGGCAACGATGCGCCGCTGCACGAGACTCTGGCGGCGGGCATGATCCAGCTGACCCGGTATCGGGGCAGAGAGTTTTTCTGGGATCCCTTCTGCGGCAGCGGCACCATTCCCATCGAGGCCGCCCTCATCGCCAAGAACCGGGCGCCGGGTCTAAACCGGCACTTTGCCGCGGAGGAATATCCCTGGATGCCGAAAGAAGCCTGGGAGCAGGCAAAAACCGAGGCCCAAGACAAGGAATTCCACGGAAAGTATCAGATCCTTGGCTCTGATTCCGACCCCGCCTGTGTTTCTCTGTCCTTTGCCAACGCCCGAAAAGCGGGCGTTTCCGACGCGGTCACCTTTAAGGACGGCGACGCCACGAAAATGAGCCTGCCTGCCGATTCCGGCATTTTGGTGTGCAACCCGCCCTACGGCGAACGGATGCTGGAGCAGCAGTCCGCCCAGCGGCTATACAGCGCCCTTGGCCGGCATCTGAAGTTTGCAAACAACTGGAAGAAGTTCGTCATCACCTCTGAGCCGGAATTTGAGCATTATTTCGGCAAACGCGCAGACAAAAAGCGCAAATTCTACAACGGCAAGATCAAGTGCGACTACTATATGTTTACCGACAACCAGAGGAAGCAGTAAACTGGGGTTTGTCTACCACGTCATTGCGAGGGCAGCTGCGCTGCCCGTGGCAATCCCGTAACTTTTACTCTTCTATCGACGGGATTCCCACGCCATGCTGCGGCATGGCTCGGAATGACGTGATGTATTTTAGTTTCTCGTCAAATTAGGATTCGCATTCCCAGGGAGGAAGATCATGAAACACCTGTTCATCATCAACCCCGCGGCAGGCAGCCGCGACCGCACAAAGGAATACTCCCAGATCATCAACGCCCAATGCGCCAGCCGGGGTCTTGACTACCGGATCGAGGTGTCCAAAGCTCCGGGAGACTGCACCCGCATCACCCGGGAAGCCGCCCGGACCGGGGAAGAATACCGGGTCTATGCCTGCGGCGGCGACGGTACGCTCAACGAAGTGGCTGCCGGCGCAGCAGGATACTCCAATGTGGCTATCTCGGTGTTTTCCGGGGGCAGCGGCAACGATTTCGTCAAGCTTTTTGACGATCCCAAGGCATTTTTCCAGCTGGAACGGCTGCTGGATGCCGAGGAAGCAGCCTTCGATCTGATCCGCTGCAACGGGGATATCAGCCTTAACATCTGCTCCGTGGGTCTGGATGCCCGGATCGGCACGGATGTGGCAAGCTACAAGCGGCTTCCTTTCCTCCATGGCTTTGCCGCCTATGCCGCCTCCACGGTAATCAATCTGTTCAAGGGCATCAGCGAGCATTATGTGGTGGAGCTGAACGGCCAGGTGATCGACGGGGAGCACACCTTCATCTGTGTGTGCAACGGCCGGTTTTACGGCGGCGGCTTCAATCCTGTTCCGGAAGCAGACCCTGCCGACGGCAAGCTGAATGTTCTGCTGGTGAAAAAGGTAAGCCTGCTACAAGTGCCGGGGATCATCGGCAAGTACAAAAACGGGCAGTATAAGCTTTTGCCGGAGCTGGTGACCCACTATCTGACCGACAGGATCACCATCCGCTGCGACAAGCCCAGCCCCATCAATCTGGACGGTGAGCTGCGTACCGCGTCCGTGGCGGAGATCTCTCTGGCGGAAGAAAAGATCCGTTTCTTCTACCCCAAGGGACTGACTTGGAAAGTAGCCGAACCGGCTGTTACATAAGAAACTTCAGGCGCGCCAACCGGCGCGCCTGTCTTTTTACCCAAAACCACGTCATTCCGAGACCCCAGAGGGGTCGTGGGAATCTCCCGGTACAATGTCCTGGTGCGGTGCATGTAGAAAGGCTTCACCAGGAGATTGCCACGGCT
>JAZNLP010000134.1:0-20491 GCA_045579165.1 Faecousia sp. | reverse complement strand
TGGCGCAGAATGTTGCTTCCACCGAGACGGTTGAGCGCGCTGCCCAGTTGGGTGACACCGCCAACATCGACTTTGAAGGCTTTGAAAATGGTGTTCCCTTCAATGGCGGCAAGGGCGAGAATCATGACCTGAAGCTGGGCAGCAACTCCTTTGTTCCCGGCTTTGAGCAGCAGGTGGTCGGCATGAGCGCCGGTGAGGAGAAGGACATCGATATCACCTTCCCTGAGGATTACCATGCAGATCTGGCCGGTAAGGCTGTTGTGTTCCATGTCAAGTGCAACAAGGTCACCACTACCAACGTGCCCGCTCTGGACGATGATTTTGCCAAGGATGTTTCTGAGTTCGAGACTCTGGAGGAGCTGAAGGCCGACATCCGCACCAAGGCTCTGGAGAATGCCCAGAAGCAGATCGACAATGCTTTCGAGAATGCTGCTGTGGAGAAGGCTGCGGAGAACACCACTGTGGATATGCCCAAGGCGCTGGTGGAGTCCGAGCTGGACAGCCAGATGGAGCGCTTTGCTTACCAGCTGCAGATGAGCGGCTACAGCGTTGACCAGTATGCCAAGATGATGGGCGGCGACATGGCGACCATGCGAAATGCCTTCCGTCCCACCGCTGAGAAGCAGGCGAAGATCAATGTGACTCTGGAGAAGATCGTGGAAGTGGAGAACATCACCGTTTCCGACGAGGATGTGTACGCTGAGTACGCATCTCTGGCAGAGCAGTACAGCCTGGAGCTGGATAAGGTCAAGGACATGGTCCCCGCTGAGGAGATCAAGTCCAGCCTGAAGACCCGCAAGGCTGTGAAGGTCATTGTGGATAGCGCTGTGGCAGTTGCTCCCAAGACCGAAGAGAAGACCGAGGAATAAGAATGGATACTCTGCGAACCGTTTTTTCGGTTCGCAGACTTCAAATTTAGATGTAAGGAATAACCTTCCTTCCCAGTGGTTAGAATGTTTCAGACCTATGAAAGGAGACATTACCATGAGTTTAGTACCCTATGTTGTTGAACAGACCAGCCGCGGTGAGCGCAGCTATGATATTTTCTCCCGCCTGCTGAATGACCGGATCATCTTCCTGTCTGAGGAGGTCAACGATACAACGGCTTCTCTGATCGTTGCGCAGCTGCTGTATCTGGAAAATCAAGACCCGGATAAGGATATTCAGTTTTATATCAACAGTCCCGGCGGCAGCGTAACTGCCGGCATGGCGATCTACGACACCATGCAGTACATTAAGTGCGATGTCAGCACCATTTGTGTAGGCATGGCGGCTTCTATGGGTGCGTTCCTGCTGTCCGCAGGCACCAAGGGCAAGCGAATGGCGCTGCCCAATGCGGAGATCATGATCCACCAGCCCTCCGCTGGCACCCAGGGACAGGTTACCGACATGGCGATCCACATGAAACGGCTGCAGACCATCAAGGATCGTATGAACCGAATCCTTGCGGAAAACACCGGCAAGGGTGTTGAGGAAGTGACTGCTGCCTGTGAACGGGATAATTTTATGACTGCGGATGAGGCGCTGGCTTTTGGCTTGATCGATCAGATCGTGCAGCGTCATTGATGCATACAGAAAGGCGGTGCCGGCTTCGTGGCAAGAAAAGAAGAACAAGCGATCTATTGCAGCTTTTGCGGAAAGCGTGAGACCCAGGTCGAGCGGCTGATTGCCGGCCCGGGTGTGTATATCTGCAGCGACTGCGTCCAGGCTTGCAGCCAGCTCCTGATGGAGGATAAACGCGTTGACCAGCAGGGCAACCTGCGGACTCCGGAGCATCTGCCCACGCCCATGGAGATCAAGTCCTTTATGGATAGCTACATCATTGGACAGGAAGATGCCAAGATCGCGCTTTCCGTAGCAGTATACAATCATTATAAGAGAATTTACATGGCAGCGGACTCGGATGTGGAGCTGCAAAAAAGCAACATTTTGCTGATCGGACCTACGGGTTGCGGCAAGACCCTCTTTGCCCAGACCCTTGCGAAGATCCTGAATGTTCCTTTTGCCATTGCGGATGCGACCACTCTGACAGAGGCTGGCTATGTGGGCGACGATGTGGAGAACATCCTTCTTCGCTTGCTGCAGGCTGCGGATTTTGATGTAGATCTGGCAGAGCACGGCATTATCTATATCGACGAGATGGATAAAATCGCCCGTAAGAGTGAAAATACATCCATTACCCGGGATGTTTCCGGTGAAGGTGTTCAGCAGGCGCTGCTGAAGATTTTGGAAGGTACAGTTGCCAATGTGCCGCCCCAGGGTGGCAGAAAGCATCCCCAGCAGGAAATGATCCAGCTGGATACCACCAACATTCTGTTTATCTGCGGCGGCGCTTTTGACGGACTGGATAAGATCATCGAGTCCCGTACTGACCATTCTTCCATTGGCTTTGGCGCTCATGTGGAAAGCAAAAGCAAGCGGGATGTAGGCAAGCTTCTGGCTCAGGTAGAGCCGGATGACCTTCTCAAATTCGGTATTATTCCGGAGCTGGTTGGCCGTATGCCTGTGATCACCTGCCTGCAGAGTCTGTCCCAGGAAGATCTGATCCGCATTCTTGTTGAGCCGAAAAATGCTCTGACAAAGCAGTATCGGAAGCTTCTGGAACTGGACAATGTAGAGCTTGAGATCCAGCCCGAGGCGCTTGATGAGGTTGCGAAGAAGGCGCTGGACCGGAAGATCGGCGCAAGAGGTCTTCGTTCCATTATGGAAAGTATCATGATTAAGATCATGTACGCGATCCCCTCTGATCCCAGCATTAAAAAGGTTACGATTACACCCCAGTGTGTTTCTGGCGGTGAACCTGAAGTGCTGCGAGATCCGGGAAAGCCGAGAACAAAGAAATAAAAGGTAATGGAGGGGGTAGGTAACTACTCCCTTCATTCGCTCCAATACCAAGGAAGGAGAATCTTATGAGTGAGATCATGACTATCGGCAGTATGCCGATTTTAGCCCTCCGAGGCTTGGCTGTGTTTCCGGAACAGACAGTTCATTTTGAAGTCGGCCGGAAAAAGTCAGTTTTGGCCTTAGAAGAGGCCATGAAGCTGGATCAGACATTGCTTCTGATCCCCCAGAGAGACATATCTGAGGACGACCCCGGTCTGGAGGGTCTGTACCCTATGGGTACTGTGGCAAAAGTAAAGCAGGTCCTGCGGACCCAGGGAGAGGCCATCCGTGTGTTGGTGACCGGACTGTACCGGGCAAGGATCCAGATCCTGCACCAGTCTGAGCCCTATTTCCAGGGACAGGTTGCGTCCGTTCCGGAAACGGAGATTATGGATAATATCCACAGCAGAGCGCTGCGTAGGGAGGCAAATGCTGTCTATGGAGAGTATGTGGACGCCTCTGAGCATCCGGCACAGGTGGTGCAGCTGCGGATGCTGGCTTCGAATGACTGCGGTTTCCTTGCAGATTCCATTGCGCAGAATTCCGGAATCGATTTTCCGGACAAAGTGAAACTGCTTTGTCAGGTGAATCCGGTACGGCGTCTGGAAAGTGCAGTCAGACTCCTACGGCAGGAGCTGGAAGTGATTCGTATGGAGTCCGATATTCAGGAGCGCACCCGGGCCAATATCGATCAGCAGCAAAAGGATTATTACCTGCGAGAACAGCTGAAGGTGATTCAGGATGAGTTGGGAGAGGACGAGGAATCTGAGTATTCTTCCTATGAGCGCAAGATCCTTGCTTTAGGTCTTCCAGAGGAGAACAATAAAAAACTTCTTAAGGATTTGTCCCGGCTGAAAAAACAGCCTTTTGGTTCATCTGAAGCGGCTGTTTTGCGTAATTATCTGGATACAGTGCTTGAGATCCCCTGGAATCATAAGACAAAGGAACGGGTGGATGTGTGTGCTGCCGCAAAGATCCTTCAGAAGGATCATTTTGGCCTGGAAAAGGTCAAGGAACGGATTCTGGAGACCATAGCTGTTCGGCAGATGGCGCCCCAGATGCCGCCACAGATCCTGTGCTTGGTTGGCCCTCCCGGTGTGGGTAAAACATCCATTGCCTATTCTATCGCCCGCAGCTTGAATCGGAAAATGGCCCGGATATCCCTGGGCGGCGTTCATGATGAAGCGGATATTCGCGGGCACCGAAAGACCTATGTGGGCGCTATGCCCGGACGCATCATGTCGGCTATGATCCAAGCTGGAACGAAAAATCCGCTGCTTTTATTGGATGAAGTGGATAAGATGGGCAGCGATTACCGTGGCGATCCCAGCGCGGCACTGCTGGAGGTGCTGGATGGGGAGCAGAACGGCACTTACCGGGATCATTATGTGGAGATTCCTTATGACCTTTCTGATGTGATGTTTATTACCACGGCAAACACGCTGGACACCATTCCCAGACCCCTGCTTGACCGTATGGAGATCATCGAGTTGGGCTCTTATACTGACGAGGAAAAGCTGATGATCGCCAAAAATCATCTGCTGCCCAAGCAGCTTGCGAAGCACGGACTGAAAAAGAGCCAGCTTCGCACCACCGATGACGCAATCCGGGAGATCATCACCTGTTATACCAGAGAATCCGGCGTTCGAAATCTGGAACGGTGTCTTGCAGAGCTTTGCCGCAAGGCGGATATGCGCCTGCTGGAGGAGAATGCTCCCAAGCGAATCACCGTTACCGGCCAGGAACTGACGAACTATTTGGGAGTTCGCAAATTCCTTCCCGACCGTCTTCCTGCCAGTGACCAGATCGGTCTGGTGACCGGACTCGCCTGGACAAGTGTCGGCGGTGAGGTGCTGGAAGTGGAAGCCAATGTGATGGACGGCACCGGAAAGCTGGAACTGACCGGCAATCTTGGTGATGTGATGAAGGAATCTGCCCATGCCGCGCTGAGCTATATCCGCGCCAACGCGAAAAAGCTGGGTATCGCCGAGGATTTCTACAAGACGAAGGACATTCATGTGCATTTTCCTGAGGGCGCGATCCCCAAGGATGGCCCGTCTGCCGGCATTACCGTCTGTACCGCTATGGTGTCTGCCTTGACAGGCGCAAAGGTTCGCCGGGATATTGCCATGACCGGTGAGATATCCATCCGCGGCCGCGTTTTGCCCATTGGCGGGCTGAAGGAAAAGACGATGGCAGCTCTTCGCCACGGCATTACCACGGTGATCATTCCGAAAGATAACGAAAAAGACTTACAGCAGATCGATCCCACAGTACGAAAGGCACTGAATTTCATTTCTGCGCAGACAGTGGATACCGTGCTGGAGGCAGCGCTGAATCCCGGTAATGTGGAGATGATCCCGACGATTCTCAATGCCATTCCCGAGGATGTGAAGAGCAAGTCCCGGAACATGCAGATCCGGCAGTGAGGTGGCTATGAATTTTCAAAAAGTAGAGTTTTTGATCTCCGCAGCATCGCCCAAGGATTTTCCAAAGAATCGGCTGCCGGAGATCGCCTTTGCCGGAAAGTCCAACGTGGGAAAATCCTCTGTGATCAACCGGCTGCTTCAGCGGAAAAACTTTGCCAGAGTAGGGGACAGACCCGGTAAAACAGTCCATGTCAACTACTTTACTGTGGATTCCAAGTGCTACCTTGTGGATCTGCCGGGATATGGCTTTGCCAAGGTCTCCCAGGCGGAAAAAGAGCGCTGGGGCAAGCTGATGGAGGAATATTTCGCGGCAAACCGGATCGATCTGGGTATCCTGATCGTGGATTATCGGCATCCTCCCACGAACAACGACATTACCATGGCAAGATGGTTTTTGCAGAGCGGCTGTCCCTTTGCGGTGATCGCTAATAAAATGGACAAGCTGAAAAAAAGTGAGCTGAAGCCTAATCTGGAGACGATTCGTCTGGATTTGGAATTACCGGATGATGTGCCGGTAATCCCGTTTTCTGCGGAAAAAGGCGACGGCCGGGACGAACTGGTTCGACTCGTTCATACGGCTGTAAAAGAATAATCAATAACCCCGCTGCACATTCATCTGCAGCGGGGGTTGTTAATGTTAAGATGTACCATGGAGAAACCGCGAATTAATCCGGGAAACCTGTTGACATTTGCAGAAAATAGAGTATACTAATTTCAGAAGTAAATACCTGCGAACCCCCTCGGAATCGTTTTCGGAACCGAAGGGATGAGGACTCTCTGGAGAACACATTGAGTTGTGTGCCGAAGGTGCAAGGCGTAAGCTGAATCTCTCAGGCAAACGGACAGAGAACGTGTGCAGCATGATTGTGCTGTGTTTCGGAGCAGTCCTTGGGAACTGCTCTTTTTGTTTGTATTTTTTTGAAAGAAGGATGATTTTATGTACGGAAAGCCTTTGGACTCTATTGGATTTGTTGAGAATTTTGACTGCGAAGTTGCCAAACTGATGAATAAGGAGCTGCTCAGACAGCAGGATGGCCTGGAGTTGATCGCTTCTGAGAATTTTGCTTCTCCTGCGGTCATTGCTGCTATGGGCAGTATTTTGACCAATAAATACGCCGAGGGTCTGCCCGGCAAGCGTTATTACGGCGGCTGCCAGCATGTGGATGAACTGGAATCTCTGTGTATTGAGCGGGCGAAGCAGCTGTTTGGCGCGGAAGCTGCCAATGTGCAGCCCCACTCCGGCGCCCAGGCCAACATGGCTGTGGAGCTGGCGCTGCTGCAGCCCGGTGACACCATGATGGGCATGAGCCTTGCCAACGGCGGTCACCTGTCCCATGGCAGCCCCGCCAATATTTCCGGCAAGTACTATAATGTTGTTTCCTACGATGTCAACCATGAGACGGGCCTTATCGATTACGATGAGATCCGGGACATGGCGAAGAAGGGCAGCCCCAAGCTGATCATCGCCGGTGCTTCTGCTTACCCCAGAGCCATCGATTTTAAGATCTTCGCGGACATCGCCCACGAAGTCGGCGCGGTGCTGATGGTGGATATGGCTCATATTGCCGGTCTGGTTGCCGGTGGCGCCCATGAGAGCCCTGTTCCTTATGCGGATATCGTTACCACCACCACTCACAAGACCCTCAGAGGCCCCAGAGGCGGTCTGATCCTTTGCAAGGAAGAGTATGCCAAGAAGATCAATTCCGCTGTTTTCCCCGGCACCCAGGGCGGCCCTCTGGAGCATATCATCGCCGCCAAGGCAATTTGCTTCCAGGAAGCGATGCAGCCTTCTTTTAAGTCCTATGCCCAGAATATCGTCAGCAATGCCAAGGTCATGGCGGATGCCCTGCTGAATGAAGGCTTCGATCTGGTCACCGGGGGTACAGATAATCATCTGATGTTGGCTGACCTGCGTCCCATGAACATCACCGGTGCTGAGCTGCAGACCCGCTGCGATGCAAACCACATCACCCTCAATAAGAATGCCATCCCCGGCGATCCCCAAAAGCCTTCTGTCACCAGCGGTGTCCGGATCGGCACAGCTGCTGTGACCACCCGTGGTCTGGGCGCGGAGGAAATGAAGCAGATCGCTCACTGCATTGCCTTGACTGCCAAGGATTTTGAAGGTACTGCAAAAGAGGTGCATGAGACCGTGGCAAAGATCTGCCAGAAGTATCCTCTGTATCGCTAATTCCTATAAACCGCGCCGGCATCGGCGCGGTTTTTTTGAAAAGTTTAGTTTGCCAGGTTGATTACAAAGGAAATTCATGGTACAATTACGGCATAAAATGCTGCAATTCAGCAAAATGATGAGGAGGATCATTATGGATTACAAGAAGCTCCAAAACGGCAGCGATATCCGCGGTGTTGCCCTGGAGGGCATTGAAGGTCAGCACATCAATCTGACCGAGCAGGCCTGCCGTGATATTGGCCGCGGTTTTGCTCTGTGGCTGATGGAAAAGACCGGTCGCAAGGATGACCTGCGTGTGGCTGTGGGCAGAGATTCCCGTCTGTCCGGACAGACTCTGTGCGGCTGGATCTGCGACGCTATGGTGCAGCAGGGTCTGCAGGTGACAGACTTTGGTATGGCCAGCACACCTGCTATGTTTATGGCTACTGTGACTGAGGGATACCTGTATGATGGCAGTGTGATGATTACCGCAAGCCACTTGCCTTTTAACCGCAACGGCTTTAAGTTCTTTACTGCTGAGGGCGGTCTGGAAAAGGGTGATATTAAAAAGATCCTGGAATTTGCGGAAGATGACCAGACCAGCGGCGTTGCTTCCGGTACACTGACAACTGACAGCTTTATGGATGCCTATGCGGCTCTGCTGACCAAGAAGGTTCGGGATGCTGCTGGCTGTGAGCGTCCTCTGGACGGTTTCCGGATCGTTGTGGATGCCGGTAATGGCGCAGGCGGTTTCTATGTGGACAAGGTTCTGAAGCCTCTGGGCGCTGTTACAGATGGCAGCCGTTACCTTGACCCGGACGGAAGCTTCCCCAACCATATTCCCAATCCCGAGGATAAGACTGCTATGGAGAGTATCATGGAAGCTGTCCGGGAGACAAAGGCGGATCTGGGCATTATCTTTGATACGGATGTTGACCGCGCCGGTGCTGTGCTTTCTGACGGCAGCGAGCTGAACCGCAACCGGATCATAGCCATGCTGGCAGCGATCCTGCTCCGGGAATATCCCGGCACCACCATCGTTACCGACTCCATTACATCCACCGGCCTTGCCAAGTTTATTGAGGAGAAGGGCGGCGTACATCACCGGTTTAAGCGTGGCTACCGGAATGTGATCAACGAGTCCATTCGACTGAACAATGCCGGTCAGGACAGCCAGCTGGCTATTGAAACCTCCGGTCACGGCGCGCTGAAGGAGAACTATTTCCTGGACGACGGCGCATATCTGGTCACCAAGTTGCTGATTGAGCTTGCCCGGAGCAAGAAGGAAGGCTACACCCTGGAATCTCTGATCGCAACTCTTGAAGAGCCCGCGGAAAGCGTTGAGTTCCGTATGAACATTCTGTTGGATGACTTTAAGGCATACGGTCAGCAGGTGATCGACGAACTGACTGCTTATGCGAAGAACAAGGCAGGCTGGAGTCTTGCTCCCAGCAATTTTGAGGGCGTTCGCGTCAATCTGGATGAAGCACACGGCAATGGCTGGTTCCTGCTACGTCTTTCCCTGCATGATCCGCTGCTGCCCCTGAACATTGAAAGCAACAGCGTCGGCGGCGCAAAACAGATCGCCGGCGAACTGGCAGGCTTTATCGCCCAGTATGACAAACTGGATGCGGATAAGCTGTTGTCTTACGGTAAATAATTCATGTAAAATATTTTTCTGTAGTGTCGGTATTTCTCCCTGTTTATTCCCCGGTTTCTGCTATACTATTTCGGCAGAACGGGAGCAGCAGGGAGAACCGATGCCGTGGAAATATTCACGGATATGCCGACGGGGAACCCGTGACAGGCTGCGGAACAATAGAAAGGCGGTGACTCTTGTGAGTCACCGCCTAAAATCATGACTGTGCATCATTGCTTTCTTCGGGCTCTATCGCCTGGATCATAGGGCTATGCGTATAATATACACGTGCATAGTCTATAAAGGAAATCAGCATACAGATCCCGTCGATTGCTGTGATCAAATAAATGATATGCTCGTGCAAGTCAGGGATCATGACCATCAAAGTCAGACTGATAAACAGGACCGTGGTGCTGATCTTACCGGAAAGCAGAGCGCCGGAAAGGATCTGGCCTTTTCGCAGGATAAGAAATCCTGCGATCATCTGGAAGCCTTCCTTGACTATAAACAGCCCTACGAGGATCAAAAGTATCGGGTACTTAATAGTCAAGCAAAGGATCAGCGCAAACTGGGTTACCTTGTCAGCCAGCGGATCCAGGATCTTGCCTGTGTTGGAGATCATATTAAAATGTCTTGCGATCTTACCGTCGATCAGATCTGTCAGACAGGAGACGGCGAGGATACCGGCAGCAATATAGTAATCCGTATTGCTGTCCGCGTTCAGGTAGATCACAATGTAGACAGGTATCAAAACAAGCCGAAACAAGCTTAGCAAGTTCGGTATGGTCAAGATATCTTTTTTCCAGTTTTGAATGATCATGAAACGTCCTCCGATAGTCCTTATGCAGGATATCTATGTTATTATAAGTCGCTTTTCTCCGTTTATCAAGTGCTGGTTTTGAACGAAATGTAAATTTCAACTAAAATTTTATAAAATATCCAGTTTTCCTTGTTAGATTCTCTGTCTGCCCGCTTGATCTGCAGCAGCGGGGTACTGCAGAGCCAGGTGCTTCCAGGTGACTTTATCCAGTTGCCCGGTCATAGGCAGACCGCTGAGCTCCTGGAATGCGGAAAGCGCCTGGGATGTGGGAATATCCAGAACGCCAGTCAGACCCGGCGCCAGTATCGCGGGGTATGAGATAGCAAACACATTGAGCATTCCCTGAACCACAAACAGGTTTGGATGGAACTGACCGTCAGTCACAACCTCCAACGGGTCAAAGATGAGATACAGCGGCTGTGCCTCGTCAACAACGATCAAGGCCGGTTCATACACAGCGACAATGTTTTCCCATGTGGTTTGGTCGGCGATTCCGGTCACGGGAAGTCCGTACTTCTGCTGAAAGGCTGAGACGGCTGACATGGTCTGCTGACCGTATATCCCGTCCGGGACAACACTGGGTAAGCTCTCATCACTTTCAGCGATTACCCGCAGCATCGTCTGCAGACTGCGGATCGGCTGACCAACAAAAGATTCCGGCGGCCTCATCGGATCACCTCCTGCCGAACAGGATCTTGCTGGCCTAATGTCAGATCCCGACCGGGAAATTGAGTCATGGTGGATGTGTTTGCGTAGCGGTTGCGCCGTGTGCTGTTTGCGGATGCGAAAGCAGGCACGGCTGTGTTATTGATGGCAGGAAACCGTTCGCCGTCACGCAGACTGGTGTTTTCGATTCCGGAGAACTGGTCATATATCTCATCCCAGGTAGCTCTGTCAACAGCGCTGCCATTGATGGGAAGACCGAAGAAACGCTGCGCCGCAGCAACTGCATCGGCTGTTGCCGGTCCATAGATCCCGTCCACCTGAAGGGGCGGTATAGATGGAATGTAGGCAGACAAAACAGAGAGCATATACTGCAGATGCCGGATCTTGTCTCCGGACTCGCCTTCGTATATGGAATTGGGATATTCCCAGTTGATGTTGTAGAATTGCTGTCCCTGGCTGCGAAGTTCGGATAGATCCGTAACGGCTGTGTATAGCCGCACAAGCTCATACCAGGTTGCTTTTCCAACGATCCCGTCCGGAGTCAATCCGAAAATCTGCTGGAACGCTCTGACAGACGCTTCTGTGCGACTGCCGTAGATACCGTCTACCGTTGCCAGCTTTGGTATGGCTGGATAGTTCTGGGCTATTCGGTTAAGCTCCACCTGCACGACAACAACCGATGGGCCGGAGCTTCCTCTTCGCAGCGGCGTTCCGGGATAGGAAGATGTAATGCCTCTAATGGGGGCATTGGCGACAGTTTCCACATTTCCGTAATAGCTTCGCAGGATCTGGTCAGAGTTGTAGCCCTGCTGCGCCAGATTTTGACTGCCCCACTGGCTGAGTCCCTCACAGGTGACAGTTGTGCCGTTGCAGAATTTAGCAGCCAAGGGCTCAACAAAGCCAGGTCTCCTCAGGTAGTCATTAAACAGTTCATCTACAAGACGGGATATGTTGGTGAAATAGCTTCTTCCGTTGACAAATGCTTGGTCAAAGGCGGTTGAATTGGTAATATCAAAATCATAGCCACGGCTTCGGTAAAATTCTGTGTATACCCGGTTGAGGGCATAAGAAACGATTGCCAGGATGTTGGCACGCAGGGCGCTTTCATCCCAGGTTGGGTAAATTTCGCTGGATGCAACATTCTTTACATAGTCGGAAAAGGGCACAGTCACATTCGCAGCATTGGATGAGGGAGAACCGAGATGTACCGTGATTTGCTGTGGTATAAACGGAATCACTGTGGGCATGGTGGACCTCCTACAGATTTTGCGGCGGCGTATAGAATGATTCTGACTGACTCCATAGCGCCGGAAGTTCAGAAAGTGGAATCATTTCCAATTCTTGATCGGTAGTGGTGTTCGGGAAAATTTGCAGGCCTTCCACGCGTATCAGTTCGTAACCACGCGTTTGAGCGCTGAGGTTTACGATAGCAAATGGCCGCTGTGTATTTTCCGGGCTCTGACTTTCAGACAGATCCGGGGTTGGTATTTCTATGGGCTCAATTCGTCCGCTTCTGTCTGTCAGTCGCATGGCAATGACTGTTCCGTCCTCAGCGCTGACAGTGATCGCCACATCTTGCAGAGGCAGCTGTGCATTACTGGCAAAGGCATGTGCCTGGATATATCCTGTTCCGGGCAGAGCAATCCCTCCTTTCTGCGTTCAGATTATGATATGCGCTGTACTGAAAAAAGGTGCACGGAGGATTTCCTCCGTACTGTTATAAAAAGTTTTCCATTTGCCGGATGTTTTGATTTTCGCAATCCAGCAGTTTTTTGGACAGTGCTTCGATCCTGGGGTCTCGTTGTTCGTACCGATGGTCATTTTTCAGTCCCTTAATGACACCCTTGGTGCTGCCCTTGATCATCATGGAGGCGATCCTGGAATCGGTACATTTGGGCAGCAGCATTGCCCGGGACATCATCTGGGACATGGTTTTGGCGCGTTGCGGCAGCTCCGGAAGGATCCAGCCCCGATCGGAAGCGATGTTGTATGCTTCAGCTTCAATGCAGTCATATTCCTTCAGTTGATCGCATAGCGCTTGCTTCATCTCTGTACCCGGTGTCATTTTCAGCACGCTGCGGATACCGGTCTGACCCATTTGTGTGGTTTTCAGCACAGAACCCAAAATATCTTTGTTTGTTTTCATTTTCATATCACCCGGAAGCAGTATTCCCTGGAAAGGGAAAATCATTCGTTCCTTTTTATGCCGGGGAAGCATACAATGGGGCAAAGAAAGGAGGCGTACTATGTGCGCGATTGCTGGAATCATTGACTTAGCGGCGAATGCGCCAATCATAGAAAAAATGCTTTCTACAATGGACCGCCGAGGACCGGACGCGCGGGGGAGCTTCACAGACGGACCGTGTTGCCTGCTGCATACCAGACTCACGGTTATCGATCCGGATGGCGGCAGCCAGCCCATGCACCTTAGCTGGCAGGGGAAACAGTATACCATCGTCTATAACGGTGAACTCTATAATACCCAAGAGATCAGACAGGCTCTGGAAGCACTGGGTCATTGTTTTCAGAGCCACTCAGATACAGAAGTTCTTTTGCACGGATTTGCCCAGTGGGGGCAGGCGTGTCTTGACAGGTTAAACGGGATATTTGCCTTTGCTGTGTGGGAATCTACCGAAAAATCGCTGTTTCTTGCCAGAGACCGCATGGGTGTGAAGCCGGCCTTTTTCAAGCAGCATGAAGGTGGACTTCTATTCGCTTCTGAAATCAAAACCATTTTGGCATATCCAACGGTTCGGGCTGAGTTGGATAGCTATGGTGCGGCTGAAATCCTTCTACTTGGGCCGGGAAGAACCCCCGGATGCGGGGTCTTCCGGGGGATAGAAGAATTGGAGGGCGGCTGCTGCGGATGGTATCGGAAGGGGAAACTGACCCTGCACAGATACTGGCAGCTGCAGGACAGGGAGCATAGGGAATCCTTCGAGGAAACTGCCGAGCAAGTTCGGTATCTGGTGACGGATGCAATCCGGCGGCAGATGGTTTCGGATGTTCCCATTGGAACATTCCTGTCCGGTGGTTTGGATTCCAGTCTGATCACGGCAGCCTGCGCCAGGGAAATGGAACGCCATGGCAAGCGACTAATGACTTTTTCTCTGGATTATCAGAATAATGACCGTTATTTTACCCCAAACAAATTCCAACCCAACAGCGACGGTGACTATATCCGGCTCATGCAATCTGAACTGAATACAGATCATCACTGGTGTATCCTCTCAACCGAGCAGCTGCTGGAAGTGCTTGAGGATGCGGTCTATGCAAGAGATCTGCCGGGAATGGCGGATGTGGATTTTTCTCTGCTGGCATTTTGCGCCCAGATCCGCAATCATGTGAAGGTGGCTTTGTCCGGAGAATGTGCCGACGAAATTTTCGGGGGCTATCCCTGGTATCGTGATCCGGAGGTTCGCAGTCGGGATGGCTTCCCCTGGGCGCAGAATATGGCGCAAAGATGCAGCTTGCTTACGGACGGTTTATCCCAGAAGATCGATGCCGAGGACTATATACATCAGCGATATATTAGGACCTGTCAGGAGTCGGACATTCTTCCCGGTACAGATCCGTTGGAGCGTCGGATGAAAGAAATGGTCAATCTGAACCAGAAATGGTTCATGCAGACGCTGCTGGACAGAAAGGACAGAATGAGCATGTATTCCGGACTTGAGGTGCGCGTGCCGTTCTGTGATTACAGGATCGCTGAATACATGTACGGTGTTCCGTGGGCGTTTAAGGATTATAAGGGAAAAGAGAAAGGCCTTTTGCGTTACGCAATGGAAGGAACGCTGCCGGAAGCGGTGCTTTGGCGGAAAAAGAGTCCTTACCCCAAAACCTATGATCCGGTGTATCTGAAGCTTGTATCCCAGCGACTGCAGGATCTGTTAAACCGCAAGGACACGCCACTGTTTTCTATGGTGCGAAGAGACATGGTTCAGCAGATTTTGGAGACAGATCATCCGTGGCCATGGTACGGACAGCTTATGCGTCAGCCCCAAACCATCGCATATTTCTTGCAGATCAACAGCTGGCTGGAGCGTTACAACATTGATCTGCTGTTATAAATAACATTCGGTCAGCGATACCAGCTGACCGATTTTTTTGCCGTCAAGCAAAAGAAGATAGACTCTTGAATTGGTGAAGAAAAAAAGGTATACTATTATTAACAGAGATGAAAATGGGGGAAGCAATATGACCTATGAACAAATCGTCCGGGACGAAGCAATTAAAACATATATCGCCCATGCTGACGCGACGCTGGATGTTTTGGGTTATACCGAGCATAGCTTTGCCCATGTGACCAGAGTAGCCCAGACGGCCGGGCATATTTTGAAAACCCTTGGTCATCCGGACCGCACGGTGGAACTGGGCATGATCGCCGGCTATATGCATGATATCGGCAATGTTGTCAACCGGGTGGAGCATAGCCAAAGCGGCGCTGTGATGGCGTTTCGTATCTTGGATAATATGGGATTTCCTCCGGAAGAGATCGCCGTGATCGTTGCAGCCATCGGAAATCACGATGAGGGCACAGGTGTGCCGGTCAACGCCGTTGCTGCTGCACTGATCCTTGCGGACAAGTCGGATGTGCGCCGCAGCCGTGTCAGAGTGAAGGATATAGAGGAATTTGATATCCATGACCGGGTGAATTACTCTGTTACCAAGTCGGAATTATTGATCGATGAGAAGAAAGCGGAAGTGAAGCTGATGCTGACTGTCGATACCCATTTTAGCTCGGTTATGGATTACTTTGAGATATTTATGAACAGAATGATCCTCTGCCGCCAGGCGGCGCAAAGGTTGGGTCTGGTGTTCCATTTGACCATCAACGACCAGCAGCTGGTGTAACATTGAAGAAAGGATATAGGTGACCGTATGGAATTAAACATTATTAATACAGACCCCAGCCTGGCACCCTTTCAAGGCGATCTTGAACTGCGTATGCAGAATTATCTGGACGCAAAGAAGACCCTTTTGCAACCCGGTCAGACGCTGGCTGATTTTGCAAACGGTCATCTGTTCTTTGGCCTGCACCGGACGGAGGAAGGCTGGTACTATCGGGAGTGGGCGCCAGGCGCGCAGCAGATGTATCTGACGGGCGATTTTTGCGGCTGGGACCGTCACGCATTTCCTATGACAGCAAAGGAAAATGGCGTGTTTGAACTGTTTCTACCCGGCATAGATGCGCTCCAAAACGGTCAGCGGGTTTGCACCATCGTCGTGCATGACGGCCAGGAGCTGGAGCGGATCCCCCTTTACGCAAACTATGTTGTGCAAGACCCGGTCACGACTGCCTGGAGTGCGGTGATCCATGCGCCGAAAGAGGAATTTACCTGGACAGATCAGAACTTTAAGCCCCGCAAGACGCTGCTGATCTATGAGTGCCATGTCGGCATGGCCCAGGAAGAGGGAAAGGTAGGTTCGTATCTGGAGTTCCGCGACAATATCCTGCCGCGGATCAAGGCTTTGGGCTATAATACCATTCAGATCATGGCGGTGATGGAGCATCCTTATTATGCCTCCTTTGGCTATCAGGTGACCAATTTCTTCGCCGCCTCTTCCAAATACGGAACACCGGAGGACTTAAAATCCCTTGTCAATACAGCCCACGAAATGGGGATCGCTGTATTGCTGGATGTGGTCCATTCCCATGCCTGCATGAACACCCGTGAGGGCATCAACGAATTTGACGGAACTTCCTATCAGTTCTTCCATGAAGGGCCTAAGGGTGACCACACCGCCTGGGGCACAAAATGCTTCAATTACGGCAAGCAGGAAGTGCTTCATTTCCTGCTGTCCAATTTGAAGTTCTGGATGGACGAGTACCATTTTGACGGCTTCCGTTTCGACGGGGTCACATCCATGCTATATTGGGACCATGGTCTGGGCACTTCCTTCGGCAGTCCTGAGAGCTATTTCTCCATGAACACCGATACCCAGGCGGTGACATATCTGCAGCTGGCAAACGAGCTGGTTCGGCAGATCAATCCCAATGCCATTATGATCGCTGAGGATATGTCCGCTTTGCCCGGACTTTGCCGTCCTATTGAGGATGGCGGTGTTGGCTTTGATTACCGACTCGCCATGGGTGTACCGGATATGTGGATCCGGCTTCTGAAGGAGCGCAAGGATGAGGATTGGGATCTGAATCAGATCTACTATGAGCTGGCCATCCGCCGCCCCGGTGAAAAGGTGATCGGCTACTGTGAGTCCCATGACCAGGCGTTGGTGGGTGACAAGACCATCATGTTCCGCTTGTGCGACCAGGAAATGTACTGGTCCATGGGTAAAAACGATCAGAATATGGTGATCGACCGGGGAATGGCGCTGCATAAAATGCTGCGGCTTGTGACCATGAGCCTAGGCGGTGAGGGATATCTTACCTTTATGGGCAACGAATTCGGGCATCCCGAATGGATCGATTTCCCCAGAGAAGGCAACGGCTGGAGCTATCACTACTGCCGCCGCCAGTGGAGTCTGGCGGACAATCCGGACCTTAAGTATCAGTATCTCAATGCCTTTGAAAAAGACATGGTGGATTTCGCCCAAAAGCACAGAGTTATTTCCGGAAAAGATAAGCAGCTGCTTGTTCACAACGGGGATCATGTGATGGCCTACAAAAAGGGCGGCGGTTTATTCCTTTATAATTTTGACCCGACCCGCTCCTATGACGGATATTTCATTCCGACGGCGCAGAAGGGGAACTACCAGGTTGCTCTGTCAACCGACGATTATTGCTATGGCGGATTTGGCCGTATTCATCACAATGTATATACTGCCACAAAGCAGCCGGACGGCCGGATCGGCTTCCAGATCTATCTGCCTTCCAGAACGGCGGTTGTACTGAAAAAGGTGAAATGATGGATCTGAAAAACGCAACAGCACTTGTATGTCCTGTGTGCGGGGAGCCGATCACACTTTCTGACCGTGTAATGGTCTGCGAAAACGGTCACAGCTTTGATGTGGCAAAAGAGGGGTATGTGAACCTTTTGCGCTCGTCCAAAAGCGGTGACCGGATCGGCGATGATAAGCTTTCTGCCCGTTGCCGCAGGGACTTTCTGAACAAGGGTTACTACGCGCCACTGCAGACCTTTTTGCGGGATTTGTTCTCAGACAAGCACGGGTCGGTGTTGGATATTTGCTGCGGCGAGGGCTATTACACAGCCGCCTTGGGGCTTAATCCGAACCTTAGTGTTTACGGCTTTGATATTTCCAGGGAAATGGTGCGTCTTGCAGCGAAACGGGGAAATGCTGCCTACTTTGTGGCAAATCTGTCGTCCATTCCGGTAGCGGAGCATGCCTTTGATTATGCGGTCCATCTATTTGCGCCTTTTCAGGAAGCGGCTTTTACTAGGATTTTGAAGCCCAGCGGTCGGCTTTACACAGTTGTTCCCGGCAGTCACCATTTGTTTGGACTAAAGGAAAAGTTATACGAAACGCCGTATCTAAACGATGAGCAGCTGCCCGAAACACAGAAACTAAAGCTGCTGTCGAAAACAAAGATATCGGAGCAGATCGCCTTAAATTGCGCCGAAGATATTGACGCGGTCTTTCGCATGACGCCCTATTATTTCCATACATCAGAAACGGACAAGCAGAAGCTGAAAGGACTTACCGGTCTCGCAACAAAAATCGAATATGTGATTGGAGAATACGGCTTTGAAGATCTATGAGATCACCGAGAACAAAAAACAGCACATGGACCTTTTGTTGCTGGCAGATGAGCAGGAGGATATGATCGACCGCTATATCCAAAAGGGAAGAGTTTATGTTCTGGATGATGACGGTGTAAAATCTCAAATAGTCGTTGTAGAGCTGAACGAAAACCAACTGGAAGTGAAAAATCTGGCTACCGATCCCGAATTTCAAGGAAGGGGCTACGGAAAGAAACTGCTGGAGTATGTGTCACGTCTGCATGAAGGCAGCGGAAAAGAACTTCTTGTGGGTACGGGAGACAGTCCGCTGACTGTTCCGTTCTATGAAAAGTGCGGTTTCCTGCGTTCCCATATCGTGGAGAATTTCTTTACCTACAACTACGATCATCCTATTTTTGAAGACGGCATTCAGCTTGTTCACATGGTCTACTTAAAGAAAATACTGTAAAAAAGCGGCAGGTCATTGTGACCTGCCGCTTTCTATGATTCCAATGCAGACAAAAGCTCTTGCCGGATTTGCAGGATCTGCTTTACATGGTAGTTTGTGACGATGTCCAGTTCTGTTTGTCTGGCAAGAGACTGTATTTGTGGGATGTTTGCACCGCAGCTTATAAGAAGCTCGCGGTTTTCTCTGTTCAGCCGCCCCGGCTGGGATATATTGCTCAGAACCTCTATCCGTGCTACCAGCACCTTAGCCTTGCGCTCACACAACCGAAAAACTTCCAGTTCCTGCTTTTGCCGTTTCAGCTTTAGAAACAGCTTTTGATTGGAAAACAGACTCAGCTGCTTTTCTAGGTTGTGGATCAGCGCTTCAGTTGCCTTGCTGTCCGGGAGGATATCGTCTCCGTCGAACAGATCCTCAAGAAATCGGATCACTTCCCGGTTCAGACTTGCGGTCAGCGATCGGATCTGTTGACTGTTGTCCAGTGGAAAGATCAGCGTGTTTATCAGCATACCAATGCTTAGGCCGATGGCAGTATCCCAGATCCTGCCGAGAGCGTAGACGATGGGGCGAATTCCGTCAGTCGTGCAGATCAGCACCATAATAAAGCAGGGGATTTCCGGCGTATAGTGGATGTGCAGCGCATTATAAAGGGTAATGACGATCACGATGCCGATCCCTGCGGCTGCAACGCTGGATATGGGCAGCGCGATGAGAATAACACCCACCAACGCGCCAAAGACAACGCCCGTGATCTGGGTAAGGCAGGATTCCAGGGATGCGTTGAAGGTTGGCTGCACTGCGGCCATAGCGCCCAGCATGGCAAAGATCAGTTTAGAAGAAGTAGTACCATAAAGATTCACGATCAGCATAGAAACGATGACGGCTACGGCGGTTTTCGTTGTTCGTAAGCCAATATGGATCCGCTGATGCTTTTTGATAACAGACATGAAAATCACCTGTTGCGCCAGGATATTTGCTGTGTCTGCACCAAGGGATAGCTGACCAAATTGGCGGAGTCAAGGGTTTCTCCGTGCAGATCTACGGCTGTGATCTGCCTGTTTTCGTAGGTGGTGTAATAATAGATACCCTTGTCGCAGTCGCAGCAGCTGGTGTAAACGGTCTTTTCATATCCACCGTCTGTCATTTGGCAGCAGCCCTGTGCTTGTGACACGGTTTCGAGAATGTGAAAAAACTGTGTGATGCTTTCCTCTTCACCGCTGCCGGATACGGAATTGAGCTTCGTGAACGCAGCCCGGACAAAGCGGGACTGGGAGGAAAGATCTCCCGGAAGTCCCATGGCACCCATACCGTTGCTGTAGACATCCAGATCCAGTCGCAGGGAAAAGCGGTTCTTGGGGGATTTTGGCGATAAGTGCAGGAAGTTATTCAAATAAAACATCTGCATATCAAAGGGCGGATTGTTGGTCAGCACACCCACAGGATTCTCCCAGACCCGCACTCCATCCTCCACCGCCTCCACCGCAATGGCCTCCTGCTTGTCCGCAACGATCCAGTGGAGCTGCGCCGCAGGAATGTCCGACCGAAAATCGTCCCCGGTGATGTTGATCCGGGCCAAAAGACCCTTCGCTTCCGCTACGCTTTCGCACTGCCTCAGGACCCATGGAATCAGCTCAAACTGGGCAATATTGTCCTTGCCGGATGCCACCGGCTTGTAGTCCGCGAATCCCACGAAATTCAGCCCCGCCATGGCAAGGCCCTTTTCATTGAAGCCGTCAAAGTACAGCGGGTATCCATCCGCCACGCAGCCCATTCCCAGG
>JAZNLP010000133.1:0-17122 GCA_045579165.1 Faecousia sp. | reverse complement strand
GCTCATAACAAGATCGCACACCCACATTTGAACCTGCTGAATACCCGAAACCTGCGCAGCCAGCTCAGGAACGGCAGCCCCACGGCACACGAAAAGATCCGCTTAATGCTGCTTGGTTCCCCACCTGACATGGTTCACGGGATTCCGTTGCGTGAGACCGATCCTTCAACACCGCTTACGCAGGCCAGACGGCACTCAGACAAGCCCGGGTGTGGGAATTCATCCCTGCTGTAGCGGATTGCAGGTACAGGGCACCGCTATCTCCCCGACTAGTGCGACCTTGTTGTAAGCCGGTCCGCCACAACAAGCATAATTAGGTTAATTTTAGTTGATCTTGGATTCGATAAACTCAGCCAGCTCGCCAAAGGTGCTGATCTTCTGATCCTCCAGATCCAGCTCTACACCCAGATCGCTCTCCAGGTCCATGATCATTTCCACGATATCCAAAGAGTCGATACCCAGGCTCTCAAAAGTGCTGTCAGGGGTGATCTCCGCAGTGTCCAATTCCAGCTGTTTTGCAGCGTAAGAAATCAGTTTTTCGTACATGATAAGTCCTCCATTTTTTTGTTTAGCACTATCGTGAGTATTTTATTACATGAAGCTAGGTTTGTCAATGGCGGTTTTTACTGCCATACCGGCAGCGTAAGCCGTGGCCCAGGCGATCTGCAAATTGAAGCCGCCGGTGTAAGCATCGCAGTCGATCACCTCGCCTGCAAAGTATAGACCGGGGCAGATCTTCGATTCCATGGTTTTGGGATCGATCTGGGAAACCTGGATGCCGCCGGAGGTGATGATCGCCTCACTGACTGGCCGCTTTCCTGTAATCTCCAGGGAAAACGCCTTTAATAGTTCCACCAGAGCTCTACGCTTTTGCTTGGTCAGACTGTTGGCCTGCATGGTCGGGTCGATCTCCAGTCTTTGCAGCACCACCGGGATCATGGACCGGGGCAAAAGATCTGTCAGCGCATTCTCCATAGACCGGTTTTGATACTGTTCCAGATCCCGCAGGATCCGGCTGTCCAGCTTGGCATCCTCCAAAGCAGGCTTCAGATCCAGCACAAGCCGGCAGTTTTCACCCTTCAAATGGCAGCTGGCGCTGAGAACCGTAGGTCCGGATACGCCAAAATGGGTAAACAGCAGCTCTCCGAAGTCCTTATACAGCACCTTGCCCTTTTCGCTGAGCAGCTTCACGCCCACATTACGAAGGCTGAGCCCCTGCATAGCCTGGCAGTCAGACCCGGCGATCTCCAGAGGCACCAGAGAGCCCTCCGTCTTTGTAACGGTATGACCTTGTTCAGCAGCAAACCTATAGCCGTCACCGGTAGAGCCGGTGCTGGGATAGCTAAGACCGCCGGTGGCCAGGATCACCCAATCGCTTTCATATTGCGCGCTGTCCGTTTTTACGCCGCTGACCCTGCCGTTTTCAGTCAGGATCTCTCTGACACAGTCGTATTTTACCGTAACACCCTGTCGGCGTAGCTCATTTTGCAGGCAATCCAGAACGGAAACCGCCTGATCTGACACCGGAAACACCCGGTTTCCCCGCTCCGTTTTTAGGGGACAACCGTGGCTTTCAAAAAAGGACATTACCTTACTTGGAGGGCAGGCTGTCATGGCGCTGTATAAAAACCTACCGTTTCTTGGCACATTTTGCAAAATCTCCTGGTCCGAGCAGTTGTTGGTAACATTGCATCTGCCCTTTCCGGTGATCCGCAGCTTTTTCCCCAGGCGGTCATTCTTTTCCAGCAGCAAAACCTTGCAGCCCTGGTGAGCTGCCGTTATGGCAGCAAACATACCCGCAGGTCCGCCGCCTACAACGATACCGTCAAATCTCATAGCGTGTCGCCCTGCTTTTCGTAGACATTGTATTCTTCCCAGATCCGCTCCAGATTATCAAAGGTCTGGGACAATTCCTTTTCACGGCTGGCAGCGATGGCAACGATCAGCGCGTTTGTCACACTCATAGGTGCCACCATGGAGTCAACCAAGGAAACCATATCTCCCTTTGCCACCAGCACATGGTCACAGTACTGACCCAAGGGTGACAGGCGGCTGTCTGTCAGGCCCACCACCGTAGCACCGGTGCTGCGGCAGTACTCTGCACCCTTAACAGTGGTAGTAGAATACCGGGGGAAGCTAAAGGCAATCACCGCGTCGCCCGGCTCTACGCCCACGATCTGCTCAAACATCTCACTGATACCGGAAGCGGTGACCACATGCACATCCCGGAACATATAATTGAGGTAATATCCCAGAAAATTAGCCAGTACGGAAGCGGAACGGACACCCAGAATATACACCCGCTTTGCATTGAGGATCGCGTTCACTGACGCCTGAAACTCCTTGCGATCCACCGTTTCCTGGGTACGGCGCAGACGGTTCATGTCCGCCTGAAGCACCATTGACAAAACATCCTGGTCTCCCAATCTGTCATTGGTCACTTCGATCCGCTGGACAGAGGTAAGGCGGTTAACAACCATCTCCTGCATAGCCTTTTGCATACTGGGATAGCCATCAAAGCCCAGTTCTGACGCAAAACGCACCACCGTAGACTCCGAAACGCCAACGGTTTTTCCCAGGCGGCTTGCCGTCATAAAGGCAGCCTTATCATAAGACTCCGTAATATAGCGGGCGATCATCCGCTGGCCTTTGGAAAATGTGTGGGCCTGGTTTTGTAATAGGGTTAATATATCTTGATACATAAGGATCACTCCGTAAAGTCCGATTTGAAAGTTGCTGCTTTTGCTGTATTTTCATCATAACAAATTGCGTCAGTTTTTGCAAGAAAAACTGCAAAAAATTAGCGGGGCATTACAGCCCCGCCAGTTCTTCCTCAGTTAAGTACCTCCAGGCACCCAATTTCAGGTTGCCCAGAGAAAGCGACCCCTCCCGGATTCGCCGCAGGCGGGTGACTTTCAAATCAGCCGCTTCACACATCCGGCGGATCTGCCGGTTGCGTCCTTCATGGATGGTGACCAGAAGCTTTGCTCTGTCATCCTCTGCATGGAGTAGCCTGATCTCCGGCTTGCGGATCTGATAGCCGTCAAGCTCGATCGGTCGGCACAAAAGCACCGGAGCGGCTTCGTGGTATCCGCTGACCCAAACCTCGTAGGTTTTTTTGATCTCCCGGGCAGGATGCATCAGCCGGTTGGCAAAATCTCCGTCATTGGTCAGGAGCAGCAATCCCTCAGAATCGTAATCAAGCCGTCCCACAGGATATACCCGCGCACCGCAATCCGCAACCAGCTGGGCGACAGTAGGCCGCCCTTTTTCGTCGGACAAGGTGGTAATATATCCCCGGGGCTTATTGAGCATGATATACAGGCTCTTTCCGGAAGAAGGAAGGACTTTTCCGTCCACCAGGATCTCATCCAGCTGCGGATCGGCCTTATCTCCCAGAGCAGCCACGACACCGTTTACGGTGACCCGACCGGCAAGGAGCATCTCCTCTGCTTTCCGTCTGGATGCAACAGCCCGGGCAGAAAGGATCTTCTGTAGGCGTTCTTTCATTACTTTCCTCCAAACCATTTCTCCCAGAGATTTTGTTTTTGCGGTTTTTCCAGCTCTACTGTCTGTCCGTATACCACCGGAACTTTTCCTACCGCTTTTCCGTTCAGGCAAATATACGCGTGGCCGGCATCTTCCCCCTGGACCACCGGGGCATAGGCAAATCCCGGGCCGGACAGCTGGATCTGGGGCGACTCCCCATCTGCCAGGGGAAACGAAAAGTCCCCGGCTGCCAAAAGCTGCACCTGCTCCGACTGCCCCCCAAGGACGGACATACTGCCCATATAGTCCCCTTCACGGACGATACTGCAGAGGGTGTATCCGGAAAAGCCATCTTCCAGAAGCGTCTGGTGATCCTGCCAGTCGTTCCCGTCATTGATGGTAACGCAAATCAGCCGTCTGCCCTGCCGCAGGGCGCTGGATACCAAGATCCGTCCTGCCGCCTTGGTATAGCCGGTCTTGACACCGTCTGCCCCCTCTACACGCCAAAGCAGCTTGTTGTGGTTCTGCAAAGTCCTGTTTCCCGCCCGGACAGTTTTGGTAGAAACCGTCTGCCGAAAAATCGGATTTTCCATCGCATAGGCAGCTAAAGTCGCCAGATCCGCGGCTGTAGAATAATGATGGGGGCTATCAAGTCCGTTGGGATTTTCAAAATGCGTCCCGGTCATGCCTAGCCGGTAAGCCTTTTCGTTCATCATCTGCACGAAGCCCTCAACCGTTCCGCCGCAGTAGATCGCCAGCGCCACCGCGGCATCATTTCCGGAGGAAAGCATCAAACCATATAGAAGCTCCTGCAGGGTAAGCACTTCTCCCTCCTGCAGATACATAGAAGAACCCTCGATCCCCACAGCCGCTTTCGGGATCTTCATTCTGTCCAGCACATTGCATTGCTCGCAGATCAGAAGACCGGTCATGATCTTCGTCGTGCTGGCGATCAGACTTCGGCTGTGGGCATCCTTTTCATACAGAACCCTGCCTGTGCCTGCGTCAGTAACAATGGCTTTTTGTGCGGAGATCCCATAAACAGGACATGGTAAAATCAAGACGGCGGCCAGCACCGCAGCCACCGTCATGAATGCAATTCGTTTCATTTTTCTCACCCGGGACTAGTGTTACCGGGCAAAGAAACAATTATTCGGCGTTCTTGCCAGTCTTGGAGTCAATAAACGCAGAGATCTTGTCCAGCGTATCAGGAATCATTTCCACCAAGCGGTCAGCTGTGGTATTGGCAGGTGCCGCCACAGGAAGCATCCGAACACTGCCCTCCTTGATAATCAAAAAGGCAATGGGCGTCACCTTGACACCACCGCCGGCACCGCCGCCAAAGGGATTTTCCTGCTTGTTTGCATTCTTGGAAACAAAGTCCGAACCGCCGCCACCAAAGCCAACGCTGACCTTGGAAACAGGGATGATGGTCACACCGTCAGCTGTGGTGATGGGATCGCCAACTACGGAGTTGACATCCACCATTTCACGAATCTTCGCAATGGTATTTTCCAGCATATTGGGTAAAGTCTGGCTCATTTTACTGCACCGCCTTTTCTTTGATTACTGATTTTAAAATATTCCCCAAGTCCACGGATGCCATACACCGCAGCCAAACTCAGCAGTCTGCCAAGGGTGATGGTAATATCCGCTTTCACACGAACTGTTGTCTGGTCGGCTGTGAAGTCGCAGCCAACCTGAATATCCCGTTTTTTAATTACAAACACACGCTCCAGCTGGGGCAGAAGATTTCCTACAGCCGCCCATGCCTTGCCGTAGTTAAGGGCAAGGTCGCAGGGGTCATCCCCGGCCAGAACCAAATGAAATTCCAGCCGCGCGATCCGCAGTTTTCTGCGGAAAGCGCCAAGAAAGTCCACCACAAGCCGCACCACCGGCAAAAAGTCCTGATAGCTTCCGCCTTTGCCGGATTCAGACGCACCGGAACTCTGGGACTGCTTTTTCTGCTTCGGCGCTTTATTCTTTGCTTTCTTTTTGCTGTCCGAGGGATATAATTTGAGCCGGACAGGTCCCAGGATAAGCCATGCCTGGGCACCGGCATCATCATACACCGCCCGGATGCCCAGCGGGCACATAGCCATCAGAGCCAGCGCGCCCAGTGCGATCAGCCAGCCCATCAGCCTTCCTCCACGGGGATGCTTAATTGCTCGCCCTCGGATTCCTCCACAATGGGTTCGCCAAAGTTGACCTTTTCGATGGGGGGCAGTTCCTCCAGGGTGCTAAGGCCAAAGGTCCGCAGGAAATCCGGTGTAGTTTTATACAGAATGGGTCTGCCGGGTACATTCAGCCGTCCGGACTCCTCAATCAGCTTCTTATTCAGAAGCGCGCCTACAGAATAGGCGCTGTCCACGCCACGGATCTGCTCCACCATCGCTTTCGTGGCAGGCTGATAGTAGGCGATGATCGTCAAAGTCTCCAGCTGAGAAGAAGACAGTTTTGGAGGCTTTCTGGTTTCCAGCGCCTTGGTCACATAGTCAGCCATTTCACCGGAGGACACCATCTGATAGCCATTCTCCAGCTTTAAGATACGAATGCCCCGACGCTCAAAAGCATAAGCATTGGCCAAGGAGTCCGCCGCTTCCATAATATCCTTCTCGTCTGTTTCCAGCACCGCGGCCAGCCGTGCCGTCTCGATCCGTTCACCGGCAGCAAAAAGGATCGCCTCAATCGCCCTTTGTAATTCAGTTGATTCCATCCTCTTGCACCTCCAGATTTACTTTCGATTCGTCCAGCAGACGGACATTGGGATCTTCACCGGATGCATCGCCTTCCAGCACTACAGAACCCGTTCTGCACATCTCCAAAACAGAAATAAAGGTCGCTACGATCTCGGAACGGGACCTGTTTCCCTTAAAGAGACTTTTCAGCCGCTCCACGCCCCGCAGGATCAGTCTGCGAAGGATCTCGCCTGTCTTGCGGCTGACGGGGTACCGTTCTTTACCTACGATTCCCTTAAAGTTCACCGTCGGCGGCGGCAGACGCCGCTGATTACGCTCCGATATCTCGTCCAGCGCCCGGAGCAGATCCGCTGTTTCATGCTGATAGCGGTAGGACTGCTCTTTCCGCAGGGGCTCCGGCTGCTTGACAAACAGGCATCTGCCGATCTCATTGCGGGGTTCCAGCCAGGAAATGGCTGTACGGACAGCCTCCATAGCCTCCTTGCGCTGGCGCTCGATCAGAGACTGGCGCAAAATATCCAGTTCCGTTTCCGCTTCCGCCTGCTCTGCGGCAGACAGAAGCATTTTGGTCTTAATGAGCATCAGGTGAGATGCCATGGTGATAAACTCACTGGCGATCTCCATATCCAGACGCTTCATTTCCTCCAGATATGCCAGATATTGCTCCAGAATTGCGGTAATGGACACATCCTGGATCTCGATCTTATTTTTACTCAGCAACAGGAAGATAACATCCAGCGGTCCTTCGAAATCCTCCATCTGCTCCGTTCGGGTGTGGACGATACCTTCCAGCCGATATTGCGGTTGTCCCATAGGCGCTCCTTGTCAATACGAACCCATAATAATTTTAAGTATTATACCACTATTTCCACGCTTATGCAAGACTTTCCGGTAATTTTGTCCGCAGATAATAAGTGCCGCACCCTGTTTGGATGCGGCACTTTTGCTTTAACGATAGAAGGCGTTTCCGCCGATAAACTCCCGGACCAGGCTGGTGGGTGGGATTTCGTCATCCACATCCGCCTCCCGGATGTAATTGAGGATCTTTACGATGGCCTGAACGCCATCATAGCTTTCATCCTCCGGGGGTACGCGGGTCAGCAAGGGGAAAATGTGCTTTTTCAGCACAGCCAGCTCATAGAGGGTGGAGCTGTTAAAGATCACATCCGCCTCCTCCTGGAAGGGGAAGATCCAGCGTTTCTCCCCTCTTCTGACGGAGTCCCACATAGAAATGGTCCGCTCTACAGAAGTTCCCCGGCTTTCATAGTCCCGGACGATTCGGCGCAACAGCCGCAGCAGACTGGTTGGGATCCGGTTATGATCGTCCAGATTCAGGGGCAGCAGCGGACTGACATACATCCGGAAGATCCTGCTTCTGTCAAGTTTCTTCGGCAGGAGGACCGGGTTCAGTCCGTGCAGGCCCTCGATAATAATGACCGAATCCGCGTCCAGGCTCAGCTTGTGACCGTCCCACTGGCGCTTTCCTGCTTTGAAGTTAAAGGTCGGAAGTTCCACCTCTTCCCCATCCAACAGCTGAACCAACTGACTGCCAAACAAGGCTGTATCGATGGTATCAATGTGTTCCAGATCCCGCTTTCCGTCAGGACCGATGGGAATCAGATCCCTGTCGATATAATAGTCATCCAGACTGATAAGGATCGGCTTTTTCCCGTGTACCTTCAGCTGAGTAGCCAGCCGGTTTGCGGAGGTGGTCTTGCCGGAGGAGCTTGGGCCTGCCAGCATTACCGCCTGGGCATTTTTCTGGCAGATCATATCCGCAATTTGAGAATAGCGTTTTTCGTGGAGAGCTTCATTCACCCGGATCAAGTCCCGGATCCTGTTGTTTTCCACCAGGGCATTCAGATCTGCCACGGTTTCGCAGCCCATCAAGGAGCACCATCGGTCACCCTCGGAATACACAGAAAAGAAGTTCGGCATATCCTGATAATCCCCGATCTGATCCGGGTCATTATCGTTTGGAAAGACGAAAATGAATCCATCCTGTGCCGGGCGGATATCCCACACCCGCAAAAAACCGGTAGAAGGTGCCATTTCGCCGTAATAATAGTCCGCAAATTCCCCATGGGCATAGACATCAAAGTAAGGGATCGGCCGCCAGCGAAGCAGGGATGCTTTATCTTCCTGTCCTTTCCCGGAAAAATACCGAATGGCATCCTCTGTCTTTAAGCGGTGGCGGTACAACGGAATATCCATTTCCACCAGCTGCGCCACCCGCTCCTTCAGCTTTTGGGCGGAAAAATCCTCTGCCCCGGTGACGTGCACATAAAGTCCCGAGCCAAGGGTGCAATCCATCTTCGCCCGGGCATTGGGCCAAAGCTGCTCCAACGCCAAAAACATCACAAACTGGGCTGTACGGACATAGGCATCCTTGCCGGTGGGGTCACTGTAGCGCAACAGGCTGACGACACCGCCGGAGGCTGCCATGGCTCTTCGGACAGAGGGACTGTCCGGATTCACATCCTGCTGCCTTACAGGGATGTAATTAAGGGTAAACACCTCTCCTGCGATTTTCGCCGCTAACGGATCTTCAGACAGGCGGCCTGAGAACATACCCAGCATCTTCACCGCGTCCAGCAGCGACTGACCGGTATGTACGCTGATTTTCTTTCCATCCAACGTTAGTTCCATGGGTTACCTCCTGTTCCGGTTTCTGACACATATAGGATATGCGCTACAGCGAAAATCTTTCCCATTTATTATAGCAGTTTTTCTGAAAGTTTCAACCATAACAAAACGCGCCCACTCCGGTGGGAGTGGGCACAAAGCTTCATTCTTCGCCAATTTCCATGATGTCGTAAGGCGTTGTCTGATAAACAAAATAGTTCAGCCAGTTGGAAAACAACAGATTGGCATGTCCCCGCCAGCGGACGATGGGCTCTTTGGTATCGTCATCACCCGGGAAATAATTTTCCGGCACATGGATCGGGAGTCCCTGATCTTTATCCCGGAGATACTCCTTATTCAGGGTATCTTGGTCATACTCAGAATGGCCGGTAACAAAGATCTGCTTGCCGCCCTTATTCATCACCGCATAGACGCCGGCTTGCTCCGAGGACGCGATGATCTTCAGCTCCGGGACAGCCTCAATATCCGCCCGGTCAACGGTGGTGTGCCGGGAATGGGGAACCCAGAAAATATCATCAAAACCACGCAGCAGGATGGCCCGTTTATAATCCGCCCGGTGCGGGAAAACACCGAACAGCTTCTCGTCCATTTTATGCTTGTTGATGCCGTAGTGATAGTAAAGACCTGCCTGCGCGCCCCAGCAAATATGGAATGTAGAATGGACATGGGTCTTGCTCCACTCCATGATCCTGCACAGCTCTTCCCAATAATCCACCTGCTCAAACTCCATCAGTTCCACAGGCGCGCCGGTAATGACCATGCCGTCAAACTTCCGGTGCTTCAGTTCATCAAAGCTTTTATAGAAGGAGAGCAAATGCTCCTGGGATACATTCTTTGGGCGGTACGAGGTGGTGTGCATCAGTTCCAGATTCACCTGCAGGGGCGTATTGCCCAAAAGCCGGCTCAGCTGCGTCTCCGTTACGATCTTGGTAGGCATCAGGTTCAGCAGAACGATCTCCAGCGGACGGATCTGCTGTGTGGTTGCCCGGTCCTGGTCCATAACGAAAATATTTTCCTGCTGCAGCGCAGCGGTGGCGGGCAGATGGTTGGGTATACAAATGGGCAAGCGTCTCACCCCTTTTCTTATGATTTGCAACCATTCTATCCCAAAGTGTCTATTTTGTCAATTCTTGTCCCTTGATAATAATACAAAAGAATTTCCTCATAGCCGCAGCCGGACACGGCCATAGCATCCGCGCCATACTGGCTCATCCCCACCCGGTGTCCATGTCCAAAGGTGGTAAAGTTCAGCCCATCCGCCACAGCGGTTACTGTGAACAAGGTGGAATTCAGATGCAAAAGGGATCGCAGCTGCACACCTGTATAGCTTTTCCCGGAAATGACTATGGACGCAACGCCCCCACCCTGGGTATAGGTAGTCTTTCCCAGCCAAGAAGCGGCGTCGCCTTGCAGCTGTGTTCCCAGCAGTTCTGACAGCTCCTGGGCATCAAAATGAACCGTCTCGGCATATTTAGGCGAATCCTCCTCCCCCGGACTGGCTACCGACTGTAAATAGGGCACATTCGAGCCCCATACCGCCGCAGCATCCTCCGTTTTCCCTCCGGAGCAGGAAAAATATGTGGCTTCGATCAAAGCACCCTGATAGGTCAGAATCTGGTAAGCGGTCGCTTCCACCGCTTCCCGCACCTTGTCAATGCTTGCCTGTGCGCCACCGGAATGCAAATAATCTTCCGCTGACCGATAGGCCTGGCAGCAGGCAGGGTCTACGCAAACCGCTCCTTGGGGATGGCGACTCCCCTCTTCCTGGCGCTTCAGCGCATAGGTTCGGGCCACAACCGCCTGGGCCTTCAGAGCTTCCGTTTCAAAATCTGCCGGCATTTCCGCCAAAACAACGCCCAAAATGTATGTATCCAGTTCCATCCAGGAAACCGTATTGTCCTGTTGCAAAACCGGTATGGAACGGGCATCCTTTTCTTGGGCGGTGGTATTTTCAATGGTAGGTGCCGTAAAATTCTGCCCCCCAAAGCGCTTCCAGCTAACATTTAAGATCAGAGACGGAACCATGACCCCCAGCAAAAACGCTCCCAGCAGCTGTCTGACATTTACATCCATCAACATCCCCTCCGAAATCTATTCTATCCATAACCGTTTTCGGATTTTGACGCACCCGGACGAAAGCCTTACCAAATTTAACCTTTGCTTGACATCCTCTGCTGCCAAAGGTATAATTTATGTCAGATAATCACGAAACGGAGCACAACTATGAAACATAGCTGGAAACGGATCCTGCCGATCCTTATGGTGATCGTAATCCTATGCAGTCTCGCTTGGTACTTATTTGTATATGATCGGGATTTTACAAGGGATGTCCTGCTGCAGCAGGCCCGGTATTTTGAAGAGCAAGGCAGCCATAATGTGGCTACCTGGCTGTATAGCGTTGCCTATCAGCACTCCGGCAGCAGCGAGGATGTTGCCATCGAACTGGCAGAGCAATATGTTGCCAACGGCAATTATACAAAGGCGGAGTATACCCTTACCAATGCCATTGCGGATACCGGCGGCTCTGTCAAGCTTTATACCGCCCTGTCCAAAACCTACATCGCCCAGGACATGCTCATCGATGCCGTTGCCACGCTGGACAACATAGCCGACCCTCAAATCAAAGAGCAGCTGGATAACTTCCGCCCCAAGGCGCCCACCGCAAGCCACAATACCGGTTATTACAGCCAGTACATCAGCGTTTCTTTAGAGGGTGGAAACGGCCGGCTTTATTCCGCCATCGGCGGGGAATATCCGTCTGTTCAAGACGCCCCCCACAGCGGCGATATCACCCTTACATTCGGAGAAAATACCATTCAGGCTCTGGTGGTAGGCGATAACGGTCTTGTAAGTCCGCTGGCGGTCTTTAACTATACCGTTGGCGATGTTGTGGAGGAAGTCACCTTCCAGGATAGCCATGTAGAGTCCGCGATTCGGCAGCAGCTGGACAAAATTTCCGGGGAGACGCTGTATACCAGCGACCTTTGGACCATCACGACTCTTGATATGCCCGCCGAAGCTACCGATTATTCCGATCTGAAGTGGCTGAAAAATCTGCAGACCTTAACCATCATAAACGGCAATTCCTCTGATCTTGACGGTCTTTCCGGCTTAAGCAACCTGACCACCCTGACCGTAGAAAACTGCATTCTTTCCGACAGTCACATTTCTGTTATTGCCGGTCTTCCCAATCTGCAGCACCTAACCATGGCAAACTGCCAGATCTCCACCATCGAATCTCTTTCCGGTGCGAACAATCTGGTCACCCTGGATCTGAACAACAATGCCATTCGGGATATCTCTTCCCTTTCTTTCATGACCGAGCTTCGGACTTTGATTCTGAGCCATAATGCGCTGACCAATCTTAGCTTTATCAGCGCCCTGGACGGTCTTGAAACGCTGGATGTATCCTATAATTCCTTGGTATCTGTGCTGCCTTTGTCCGGCTGCCCCAGCTTAACAGATCTGGATATTTCCCACAATTATGTGGAAAGCCTCTCCGGAATTGAGAGCTTGACGAAGCTGGTTTCCTTCTACGCCAATCATAACGAGCTAAGAAGTGTCGCTGAACTGGCCGGCTGTACGCAGATCGTTGAATTAAACCTTTCCAACAACTCCATTGTGGACATCACCATGCTGTCCGGCCTTGTGAACATGACCTACTTTGATTTTTCTAACAATCAAGTAGGCAATCTCCCCAGCTTGGGTACAGACTGTGCGCTGGTTTACATTAACGGCTCCCATAACCAGCTGTGGACTGTGGAACCCCTCAAGGGTCTAAAGAACTTAAATTCTGTTTATGTTGATTATAACAGACTGTCCACGCTGAATCCCTTGGCTGACTGTCTGCAGCTGGTGCGAGTGGATGCCTTCGGCAACCCCATTTCCAGCGTCTCTGCACTGACAGACCGCAGCATCGTAGTCCACTACGATTCCACCTAACTACAGAAAGAATGGTATAGCCATGGAGCAACGACGCAGAAGACCCCCTAAAAAACAACTGGATCCCAGACTGATCCTTATTGGATTGATCGCTGTTCTGGTCATTTTGCTAATCATCGTACTTTGTATCGCTTTTGCAGGTAACGGCCCGAATCCTACCGAACCTAGCAACCCCACCGGACAGATAACCTCCGATCCGGATACAACTACCGATCCCACAGTTATTACAACGAACCCCGGCGAGCTGACGATCCTTTTCCCGGAAACACAAACTACCGTTACCATGGATGCGTCCTTCCGTTTTGAGGGGAAGTCTGATCCTAAGCAAGCACTTACCATTAACGGGAATGCTGTTCCAAGAGAAGCAGACGGCACATTTATCTATGATGTTACCCTTTCCAGCGGTGTTAACACATTTGAAGTTGCCTACAACGGCGAGACTGTGACCTATACCGCGGATTACCGGTATGTTGTGGAACACTACTCCCCCAGCGGCGACGAAACCTACGGCAGCGGCGCAACTGTGTATTTTGAGGTCTCTGCCCGTACCGGCAGTCAGGTGACAGCAACCTTTAACGGTACAACAGTAACCCTTTCCAAGGGTGCTAACCAAACCGGCTTCGCCAGCGAGGGATTCACCCTTTATGTAGGCGAATACACCTTGACCAATACCAACACATCTGACCTTAACCTTGGTCAGATCACCTATACCGCCACTTGTGACGGTGTAACAGAGACATATACTTCCGGCAATATCACCTGCCAAAAATCCAACCAGATCCTGTCCTCCGATCCCAGTGTAACCCCCTCTACCGGCGGCTATCTGGATGTTGGTTCGGGATACATTGGCGAAGTTATCAACTATTCTGCGGAAACCATGTACTCCTGGGATAACGACGGCTACTCACACCCTGTGAATAACTATTTGCCCCAGGGCACGATGGACTATGTTTCCACCAATGTTCTGACCAGCAACGACGGAAAGAACAACTACCGGCTCATGCGCTGCGGCTGGCGTGTCTTTACTGCCAAGAACAATCCCCCGGCAGGCAAAACCACCGTATTAAACTGCTACATTGGCACTCTGCCCGATCACAACGAGGTCGGTTTTGTATCTATGGCAGACCAGGGACAGTACTCGGTCATGACCTTGGATGTGCTTTGGAAAGCCCCCTTCCGCCTCTCCCTGGAAGCCCAGGATTATGCCAATCCCAACGGTGGCGGTGGACGCAGCTATGAAGTCAGCAACTTCACCTCCACCTATGTGGATATCACCTTCTGCTACGCAACTGTTTTTGAAGGTAACATCACGATCCCCGGGAATAATCCCCTGTTCAGCCATGCCGAACTGACCAAAGGAGAAAGCGACTGCACTCTGCGGCTGTATTTCAAAAAAGCCGGCGGTTTCTACGGCTGGGATGCCAACTATAACGAAAAGGGTCAGCTGTGCTTCAAGTTCCTGAATCCTCCCAAGGTCAAGAAAGCCGACAACGGCTACGGCGTAGATCTGACCGGACTTCGGATCATGCTGGATGTGGGCCACGGCGGTGTAGACGGCGGCACTGTGGGTTTCACCTCCGCCGGTGCCCGTTATACGGAAGCTGAGCGGAATCTGAACCTGGCTATGGCTCTGAAAACGGAGCTTGAAAGCATGGGCGCGACGGTTCTTCTGAACCGCACCGGCAATTCCACTCTGACCGTTGACGAGCGGATCCTGCTGATGCGCGGCTCCAATGTGGATCTGCTCATCGCCATCCATCACAACGCATCTTCTGCATCTGCCAGCGGCTTCGAAAGCTTCTATTACGGGCCGATCTCCCATGTGGTGACCCACCAGGTCAACAACGCCACCCAGGCTGCCGGAATCTACTCCCGGTGCAATGTAGGCTGGCATGTGTACTATATGGGCAGACAAACCTACTGTCCGGTGGTGCTGACGGAAAACGGCTACATGTCCAATACCGCAGAAATGGACGCCATTGCCAATCAGGAAATCACCGTCAAAAAAGCCCAGGCCATTGCCCAGGGAGTCGCAAATTATTATCTGCTGTTTGCACAATAATAGTTATGGGCGCGCCGAAAGGCGCGCCCATCTTTTATATTTAAAACTTTCTGTTTATGCCAAATAATCACAAGCTGCCAAAGCTGCAACCGCACCGTCTGCCGCTGCGGTGGTCACCTGACGGATCGTCTTGGCGCGGCAGTCACCGGCAACAAACACGCCGGGGGTCGCCGTGCGGCAATCTTCACCGGAAGCAAAGTAGCCTCTCTGATCCAGCTGGACAAAATCAGCAAAGATCTCGTTTTCCGGTACAAGACCAACTGCCAGGAAAGCGCCGTCCACCTTCAGCGTCTGCACTTCCCCGGTCTCGGTGTTTTTCACCTGCAAACCGGACAGCGCACCGTCGGTGCTTTCGTAGCCTGTGACCAAAGTACTGAACAGGACCGTAACATTGTCCTTTGCCATCAGCGCATCAGCCAGCTTCTTCTCGCCGGTGAAAAACGCCAGATTCTGAACCACCGTCACATGATGGCAGACCTCACTAAGCAGCAACGCCTCCTGCAGCGCAGAATTGCCGCCGCCAACCATGGCTACATCCAAACCGGTATAGAACGCGCCGTCGCAGACCGCGCAGAAGGAGATGCCGTTACCAACCAGCTCCTGCTCCCCTTCCAGACCCAGCATCCGGTGCTTGACGCCCACTGCAAGGATCAGCGCTTTTGCTTCGTACTGGCCGCCTTCTTCCGTAAATACCCGCTTGATCTCGCCTTCTGCTTCCACGCGGACAACGGTTTCCAGCTCCATTTCAGCGCCCAGATTCATAGCCTGCTCTACCAGCTGGTCAGCAAACTCTGTGCCGCTGATCAAAATCGTACCGGGAATGTTTTCCACCTTGGGAGAATAGGCGATCTGGCCGCCGAAGCCATTCTTCTCAATGACCAGAACAGACTTGCCAGCCCGGAGGGCATACACAGCAGCAGTAAGGCCCGCAGGGCCGCCGCCTACGATGATAATATCATGCATAACTTTTCCTCTTTTCTTTGCGGTAAAAAAGGGCCGGTCGACACCGGCCCTTTTTTATTATTTCTTACAGAGATGCGATATACTTCTTGATCTCGGGGACGCTGTAGATCGCCTGATGGCTTTCACCGTCGGTGATCACCAGTGTGGGAGCGCCCTTGACGCCGTACTTACGGCAGTCCTCAATGTGCTCGTCAGCGATCAGCTTTTCGTAGGCGATGCCGGCCTTGCTCAGCAGACCCTCTGCCACACGGCAGTTGGGGCAGGTCACCCGGGAGAACAGGATCGCCTTGGTGTTGGCAGCAGGAGCAGCCGTCACTTCCTGGACAGGCTCAGCCTTTGCTTCGCAAGCCTGCTCCACAACAGCCTGAGCTTCCTTGCGGAGAACGGAGCTGGAAATGTCGTAGACCTTACGATCCTTAAACTCCTGAGACTTGCCGTCGTTCCAGTTCTGAACAGGACGGTAGTAACCGGTGATACGGCTGTAGACCTCGGTCTTTCTGCCGCAGTGGGGGCAGGTGTACTGCTCACCGGACAGATAGCCGTGATCCGCGCAGACGGAATAAGTGGGGCTCATGGTGTAGTAAGGCAGCTTGAAGTTCTCAGCGATCTTACGAACCAGATCTGCAGCAGCCTTCCAGTCGGGCAGCTTCTCGCCCAGGAAGGCGTGGAAGACAGTACCGGAGGTGTAGCGGGTCTGCAGCTCATCCTGGACTTCCAGAGCAGAGAAAATGTCCTCTGTGTAGCCAACAGGCAGATGAGAAGAGTTGGTGTAGTAAGGCGTGCCGTTTTCGTTGGCGGTGATGATCTCGGGGTAACGCTCCTTATCGTGCTTGGCAAAGCGGTAGGTGGTGGATTCTGCGGGGGTCGCCTCCAGGTTATACAGGTCGCCGTACAGCTCCTGGTAATCGCTAAGGCGCTCACGCATGTGATCCAGAACCTCACGGGCAAACTTCTGGGTGCGCTCGTCAGTCAGGTCGGCCTTAAGCCAAGGGGCGTTCAGACCCACTTCGTTCATACCGATCAGACCGATGGTGGAGAAGTGGTTGTTGAAAGTACCCAGGTAACGCTTGGTGTAGGGATACAGGCCGTTCTCCAGCAGCTTGGTGATGACTTCACGCTTGACCTTCAAGCTCCGGGCAGAGATGTCCATCAGCTTGTCCAGCCGGGCATAGAAATCAGCCTCATCCTTGGCAAGATAAGCGATCCGGGGCAGGTTGATAGTAACAACACCGATAGAGCCGGTGGATTCGCCGCTGCCGAAGAAGCCGCCGGACTTCTTACGCAGCTCACGCAGGTCCAGACGCAGACGGCAGCACATGGA
>JAZNLP010000132.1:0-14211 GCA_045579165.1 Faecousia sp. | reverse complement strand
TGTGTGCCGTTCTTTCCAATGCCCCAATCATCATATACCGCAACGATCAGCTCCATGATACACCTCAGATCGCCATGGGGATCTCGAAATCAAAGGGATGGAACTGATAGTTCTCCATAGAGAAGGAATCCTTGGTAAACTGATAGAAATCGGTGATGGACTTATCCATCTTGAACTCGGGCGCGTCAAAGCCGTCCTTTTCCAGCATCGCCTTTACTGCAGGAATATGCCGGTCATAAATATGGCAGTCCGCGATCACATGAACAAACTCGCCAACCTCTAGGCCGGAGACCTGGGCGATCATGTGGGTCAAAACGCTGTACTGGACCACATTCCAGTTGTTCGCCGCCAGCATATCCTGACTGCGCTGATTGAGGATGGCGTTGAGCTTATTGCCGGTGACATTGAAGGTCATGGAATAGGCACAGGGATACAGATTCATCTCGTGCAGATCTTCAAAGTTATAGATATTGGTCATAATGCGGCGGGAAGCAGGATTGTGCTTCAGATCGTAAAGCACACGATCCACCTGGTCAACCGGCTCAGCGCCCTTCTGGAACTGATATTTCTTGGCCAGCTGATAGCCGTAGGCCTTACCGATGGTGCCGTCCTCCCCTGCCCATTCGTCCCACACATGGCTGCCCAGATCGCAGATCCGGTTAGACTTCTTCTGCCAGATCCACAGCAGCTCGTCCACAGCACTCTTCCAGTAAGTGCGGCGCAGGGTCATAATGGGAAATTCCTCTGCCAGGTTATAGCGGTTTACGACGCCGAAGGTCTTCACGGTGTGGGCAGGTGTACCATCCTCCCAACGGGGGCGAACATCCATCCCCTCGTCAGAATAGCCCTCCTCCAGGATCTTTCGGCAAGTCTGCTTATACAGTTCATCCGCTCTGCTCATAGAAAAACCACCTTTTTCGTTTTTTTCAGTATAGCACAGTGATAATTTATTCGTCAAGAAAATTCCGCTGCCATTGGCATATTGGCGCAAAGTGCTCCAGCTCCTTAAGTCCGATCAGCTGTGCGCCCATCTGCTCCAGAGCGCGAGCAGCTACAGAACCGTCATCAAAGCAAAAAACAGGACTCAAGTTGCCGGAAAGATTTCTGCTTGTACCGCTCCATGTTCCGCCGGTTTGATAATCACATTGGGCAACCAGCACACGCTCACCCAAACAATGGATCACCGCGTTTCGGCTTAGCGCCCGCTGGGCAGAAAACGGCAGATCAAAGCTATCTTCGCTTAAGTATAAAACCCTGTCCGTTTCCGGCTTGTCCTCCAGGGAATCCGCTGCCACAACGATCACCTGCCCACCTTCAGCTAAGCAGCTGTCCTGGGCGATCCGGTCAGCGCCTCTGGCATTACCGGACACCAGTACATATCCCTGCCGCGGGATCTCTGCACCGGCCTTTTCCGCAAAATCCCGGTTCTTGGAAGAAATATTTCGGCTGCCAACTAAGCTGATCATGGGTCTTTCCAATAAGGAAACATCGCCTTTTGCCCAAAGCACCCCCGGGCTGTCCAGCCCAAGCCGCGAGCGAAGCGCCTTAGGAAACCTGCTGTCGGCACGGGTAATGGGAATACAGCCGTATCGCTTTGCTTTTTGCAGGTAGTAATCCAGCACATCTTCCTGGGAAAGTAGCTGCAAGATCCGCCTACACATTTCTTGTCCATACCCCAAAGCCGCAAGATCCTTTTCCTGCAGCTCCCTGTCCGTTTCCTCCCGGACAGCATTTTGCACACGCTTTGCCAATGTACGCATTTGAGCTACGGTCAGCGGATGCCGGTTAATATCGCCCAGACTGGACGCCAGCAGCAAAAAGCCCCGATCCCGGGCGTTCATCGAAAACGCCTCTTCACCGGCGCAGGTGCTTTCACCTCTTCCGGAGTCAAATCGCCCTCTGGACCCAGCACCATAGGCGCGATGCTGTAGTTAGAAAACTTAGCGATCTCATCCAGCTTTGCCTTCTCCGGGAAATTGCCGATGATCGACCAGGCAACGCCCTTGCGCTTGGCTCTGCCGGTTCTGCCGATCCGGTGGACATAGTATTCATTTTCTTCCGGCACATCGAAATTGATAACGCAGTCCACATCATCCACATCGATACCCCGGGACGCAACATCCGTAGCGATCAGAACAGCAAGCTTTCCGTCACGGTAACGCTGCATGGTCTTTTCCCGCTGGCTCTGCTTGATATCACCGTGAATGCAGTCCGCATCCAGTCCTGCCCGCTGAAAATCGTCACACAGCCGCTGGCACATGTGCTTGGTGTTGCAGAAGATCATCACCCGCTCATAGCCCTGGCTGCGGATCAGCCGCAGGGTGGTCTCTGCCTTTTGAAGGGGTGAGACAGTCAGGCAAAACTGGTCGATATCCGGACGGTCCTCCTGCTTGGGTTCGACGGTGATCTCCACCTCATCCCGTTGGTACATCCAGGAAACCGTCATGACCTCCTGAGAAATAGTTGCGGAAAACAGTCCCAGATTCTTGCGGTTTTTCACCTTATCAATGATCCGGGTCACATCCTTAAAGAAGCCCATATCCAGCATCCGATCCGCTTCATCCAGGACCACAGTTTGGATCTTGTCCAGACGAATGGTCTTGCGGTTATAGTGATCCATCAGCCGACCGGGCGTCGCCACCACGATCTGGGGTTTGCGTTCCAGCTGCTTGATCTGGCCGCCGATGCCTGCGCCGCCATAGAGAACCGCCACACGGATACCGTTATAGTAGGTCAGCAGACCCCGAAGCTCATCACCGATCTGGATGGCCAGCTCCCGGGTAGGTGCCAGCACCAGCGCCTGTACCGCCTCATTCTGCGGGTCGATATGCTCGATCATGGGAATACCGAAAGCAAAGGTCTTGCCGGTACCCGTAGGCGCTTTTGCGATCACATCCCGCCACTGAAGAAAATGCGGGATCGCCTCCTGCTGAATGGTTGTGGGATATCCGTAGCCTTTTTTCTCCAGCGCCTTAAGCATCGCCTCGGAAAGGCCAAGATCCGCAAAGGTCATATTTTCGTTCATATTATTTCGTCCTTTAATTTATCTTTTCTCATATTCTACCACCAATACCAAAATTATGCAACCGAATGTTTCTGTGGACAAACCGGCAAAAACATGGTAATATATGATATTATGGTATTTCTATAAGTGGAGGTATCTGAAAAATGGGTAAACTGATCGTAATAGAGGGAACTGACGGTTCCGGAAAGTCCACCCAGTTTAAGCAGCTGACAGAGCATCTGAAAGCTGACGGTCATCCGTTTCAAACTTTAGTGTTCCCCCAGTACAGCGAGCCCAGTTCCGCATTGATCCGGATGTATCTGGGCGGAGAGTTTGGCACAAAGCCATCTGATGTCAACGCTTATGCTGCCTCCGCTTTCTACGCGGTTGATCGCTACGCATCTTACAAGAAAGCCTGGGGTGAGTGGTATGAACAGGGCGGTCTTGTGGTCTGCGACCGCTATACCACATCCAACGCCGTTCATCAGGCTGCCAAAGAGCCTCAGGATCAGAAAGAAGCTTACCTCAAGTGGCTTTATGAGTTTGAGTATGACAAGCTGGGTCTGCCCAGGCCGGATCTGACCATCTATCTGGATGTTCCCACAGCATATACAGAAAAGCTGCTGCGCTCCAGAGAGCAGGCAACCAATACCCATGCAGATATCCACGAACAGGATATGGCTTACCTTGCCACCTGCCGGGAATCCGGCAGAGCCGCTGCCCAGTATTACGGCTGGACAGTGATCGAATGTGTCCGTGACGGGGCTATGCGCTCCATCGAGGACATCCACCAGGAGATCTACCGCTGCGTGAAGGCGTGTCTGGAGGATTAAAAATGGTTTATGTATTACTGGGGACGGGATTTGAAGAAGTGGAAGCCATCACGCCGGTGGACCTGCTTCGCCGCGCAGGTATTCCCGTTCAGACTGTGGGCGTAAACGGTAAAACCGTTTTCGGCGGACACCATATCGGCATCCAGGCGGACATCACTCTGGATGAAATGTGCCTTGCAGACATGGATATGATCCTGCTCCCCGGCGGACTTGGCGGCGTTGCCTCTGTGCGGGCAAGCAAACAGGCTATGGACGCGCTGTGCTATGCATGGGATAACGGCAAATTTGTTGCTGCCATCTGTGCCGGACCTACCGTTCTTGCAGATCTCGGTATTAGCGACGGGAAAAGCGCCACCTGTTACCCCGGCTGTGAAGATGGTATGGGTTCTGCCAGTATAATTTCCGATGCTTCCTGTGTGCGGGACGGCAGGCTGATTACCGGCACTTCTGCCGGCTGCGCGATCCCCTTCTCCCTGATGCTGATCGAAGCACTAAAGGGCAGCGATACCGCAAAGCGCATCAAAGAACAGATCGTCATCCGTTGATTGGAGGAAATGCCAATGGATAACAATAAAAACAATGCTCTGCCTGAGAACGACGAATGGTTCGATTCTCTCCTAAGCTCCCCCGATCTGGGCGGCGAGATCGAGCCCGACGAGCAGGCGATTTCCGGTTTGCCGGAGCTTTCTGATATTGAACTGGAAAAGATCATGAAAGAGGCTCTGGAAGAAAAATGGGAAGAACCTGTAGTTGAGGAAGAGACTCCCGCTCCCGATCTGGAGTACAAGGATCTGTATTCCGATGAGGAGCCTCCTGTTGAATATACTCCGGTCCAGCCGAGAAGTGAGCCGGTGCAGGAAGAGCCGGAAGTGATTCCAGAAGAAGTTCCGGCGCAGGCCGGTCCTGTCCGGAAAGTGCGGCCTAAGCGCAAAAAAGGTTACGGACTGTTTGGTCTGCCCCATATTGTTTCCACCATCATTTGGCTGGTGATCGCTGTGACCATTGGCAGTGCCTTTGGTAAGCTCCTTTGGGTCTGTGCCGCAGATATCCTTGCCTTTGGTCGGGAAGATCAAGAGATCACCATTACCATCACCGAGCAGGACGATCTTGACAGCATTACCGACAAGCTGTATAACGCAGGACTGATCCAGTATAAACAGCTGTTTAAGTTTTACGCTTCTCTGTCCAATGCGGAAGAAAAGATCAGCGCGGGTAATTTTAACCTGAACACGCTGTACGATTATCACGCACTGGTCAGCGGCATGAATGCCAATTCTTCCTACCGGGAAACTGTTGAAGTCATGATCCCTGAGGGCTACAACTGCGCCCAGATATTTGCCCTGCTGGAAGAAAAAGGTGTCTGCACCGCTGCAGAGCTGGAAGAATATGCTACCAACGGCGAGCTGAACCAGCGCTGGTTCCTGGAAGGATTGAAACGCGGCGACAAATACTGTCTGGAAGGCTATCTCTTCCCGGATACCTACGAATTCTACACCAATGACACCCCAGCCCGTGTTCTGGGTAAAATGCTTGACGGCTTTGGAAATCGTGTAGACGAGGCCCAGTTCCGGGAGATGGTTGCAAAGCTGAATGACCGGCTGACCAGCCTGATGTCCAGTCACGGCTATAATCACGCCTATATTACCCAAAATCTGATGGATATCCAAAAGGTGGTCACCTTGGCATCTATCGTAGAAAAAGAGACCTCCGGCACAGCAGAAAGCTATACCATCGCCTCTGTATTCTATAACCGACTGACCTACCAGGCAGCCTTCCCCTATCTGAACAGTGACGCTACCGTTTATTATGCCATCGGCGGAAAGGAAGGCGAACTGACCGCACAGGATCTGCAGGTGGACAGTCCCTACAACACCTATAAATATGCCGGTCTCATCCCCGGTCCTATCAGTAACCCCAGTCTGGCAAGTATTTACGCAACTCTCGACCCCGATGAGAGCACCTACTATTACTTTATCTATGACAAGGACGCCGGCAAGCACCGCTTCTCCAGCACCTTGGAAGAGCACCAGCGATGGGTCAGCAGTCTGGGAGGTTAATCAATGTCCAAATTGGAACTTCTCAGCCCTGCAGGTGATATGGAGCGGCTGAAAATGGCCGTTCTGTACGGTGCAGACTCCGTTTATCTTGCCGGCACCAGCTTCGGTATGCGTTCCTTTGCGGGTAATTTTACCCCGGAGGAGCTGCCGCTGGCAGTTAGGTTTGCCCACGAGCATAAGGTTAAGGTCCATGTGACTGTAAATACTATGCCCCGTAATGATGAGGTAGCTCATCTCCCCGCTTATCTGGAACAGCTCCAGGATGCGGGCGTGGATGCGCTGATTCTTGCGGATTTGGGTGCGTTCACCCTGGCAGGGAAATATGCGCCCAAGTGTCAGCGGCATATCTCCACCCAGCAGTCGGTTGCCAATTACGAATGTGCCCAGGCTTGGTACGATCTGGGTGCAAACCGTGTAGTATTGGCAAGAGAATGTTCTCTGGAGGAAATTCGACAGATACGGGCAAAAACTTCTCCGGAGCTGGAAATCGAAACCTTCGGTCACGGCGCTATGTGCGTCAGTTATTCCGGTCGGTGTCTGCTGAGCAACTATATGACCGGCCGGGACTCCAACCGGGGTGCCTGCGCCCAGCCTTGTCGGTATCAGTACGCGCTGATGGAAGAAACGCGCCCCGGTGAGTACTTCCCTGTTTTTGAAGACGAAAAAGGCACATACATCCTAAATTCCCGGGATATGTGCATGATCGACCATATTTCCGATCTGATGGATGCAGGGGTTGACTGCATAAAGATCGAAGGCCGGGCAAAATCCGCCTACTATGCTGCCATTGTCACCGGCGCTTATCGCCATGTGATCGACGATATCGCCGCCGGACGGGCGGCTGATCCCGTTTGGCGGGATGAAGTGGAGCATGTATCCCATCGAATCTACTCTACCGGCTTCTATTACGGCGAACCGGGTCAGTATGTAGAAAACTCCCGGTACATTCGTCAGTGGCAGATCTGCGCCATTGTGGAATCCTGCGACGAGAATGGAATGGCTCTGTGCAGTCTTCGGAACAAATTCTCCGCAGGCGATGCACTGGAGGCCGTAGGGCCTGACACAAAGCCTTTTTCTGTATGCCCCAGCGGTATGACAGATCTGGAAGGTCAGCCCTTAGAGGAGCCGAGAACGCCTCAAATGAAGTTTTACCTGCCCCTGCCCCATCCAGTCCCGGCATATACCATTCTGCGCCGGGCTGTGGATCTTTCTGCAAAATAAGAAGTGTCTGCCTAAGGGCAGACACTTTTCTTATTCAACATGAGAATGGTTATCAATGTGCTCAATGCAGTAGCAATGATAGCCCTTGCACAAAGAGCAATAGCGGAATTCCAGCTCCGGATTGGACACATCCGTCCTGCCGCAAACGGTACAGCGATGGGTGTAATCCTCCCGGGGACTTGCTACCGTTGCCTCATAAGAGCCGGCATTGGGAAACGGAATGGTCTTTGCCTTTTTCTTTGCTCCAGACTTACGGAACAAGCGCCGGGCGTTCATCCGCCAGGACAGCGGGATCACATTGAGCACATCCTTGCCGAAGAACAAAAGGTAGTTTGCAATGGAGATCACGGAGAAGAAGTTATAGGGAAACGGATTGCCGAACAAGCCCACCAGTACCAGGATCAGGTCCAGCAGAGCGAATATCCACGCTTTCACGGGAATAATAAAGAAAAGCAGGAACTGGCTGTCCGGGAACAAGGTAGCATAGCTGAGGAAAAGGCTCAAATTCAGATAATACGCATCTGCGTAACCGCCGAAGATCATGCAGTAAATATCCATCAGCAATACGCCCGTCAGATAAAACAGATTGAACCGCAATGCTCCCCAGACATTTTCCATAGCGCGGCCCAGGGAATAATAGCAAAACAGCATCACAGCGGTCAGCAATAAATTCGATCCGCTGAAAGTTAGCGGATAGGTTATGAGCCGCCAGATTTGTCCCTGCAGGATCAGCGACCGGTCAAAGTACAGCCAGTAATACAACATACTGTTTCCTGCAAATTGGCTCATCAGATATACCAGCGCCGTACCCAGGGAAATATACAGCATCAGGTTTTGGATGCCCTTATCCCGGTTCTTAAAGCAAAACCGTTCAAAGCGTAAACGCAGATTCTTCAACAAGATCATCTCCAGTTTGTAATTAACCCTATTCTACCAGTATTTACACCAAAAGTCTATCACAGATTTATGAACATAAACACAAAAACTGTCGAATTCCCTCTTGACATTTTGAAAAAATACTGTAGAATAGATGAGAACTGCATACAAGCCTTATCAAGAGCGGTGGAGGGAACGGCCCGATGAAACCCGGCAACCTGTCCTGTGGACAAGGTGCCAAATCCGGCGGCAACGAAAGATGAGGATTCGATATATTCGCACATCGGATCTTCCGTGTGCGGATTTTTTATGAAAGGAATCATATTGAATGGAAAAGAGACTGTTCACTTCGGAATGCGTTACCTGCGGTCATCCGGACAAGGTAGCTGACGCTATTTCCGATGCTATTCTGGACGCGTGCCTCGCGCAAGACCCGGATTCCCGGGTGGCCTGCGAGACCACCGTCACCACCAACTTCTGCCTGATCTGCGGCGAGATCACCACAAAAGCCCAGGTGGACTATGCAGCCGTCGCACGCCAGACCATCCGCACCATCGGCTACACCTGCAGTGACGACGGTTTCGATGCGGATTCTGTGGAGATCCTTTGCAAGATCCACACCCAGTCTGCTGATATCGCCCTTGGCACCAATGACCAGGTGGGCGGCGCCGGCGACCAGGGTATGATGTTCGGCGGTGCCTGCACCCAAACCCCCGAGCTGATGCCCCTGCCTGTTGCCCTTGCCCGGGCTCTGGCAAACCGGCTTACTGAGTGTATCCGCAGCAACGATCTATTAAAGCCCGACGCTAAGACGCAGGTCACGGTAGAATACGATGAAAAAGGAAATGTTGCAGGGATCGATACCGTGGTCGTGTCCGTTATGCACAGCAGCGACTTTGAAATGGAGCAGCTGCGTAAGTATGTTCGGGAGGGCGTGATCGCACCCGTACTGGCACGGTATGGCTTTGATATTCAAAATGTGGCGCATATCCACATCAATCCCACCGGCAATTTCGTGATCGGCGGTCCTAACGGCGATACCGGCCTTACCGGCAGAAAGATCATTGTGGATACCTACGGCGGCTATTTCTCCCACGGCGGCGGCGCTTTCTCCGGCAAGGATCCCACTAAAGTTGACCGCAGCGGCGCTTATATGGCCCGGTATATGGCAAAGAATTTGGTAGCTGCCGGCCTTGCCACCCAGGTGCAGGTGCAGCTGGCTTATGCCATCGGTGTTGCTGAGCCGGTCTCCCTGCGGGTAGACAGCTACGGCACGGGTATTGTATCCGACGAGGTGCTGACGAGTCTCCTGCGCTCTGTTTGCGATATGACCCCCGCAGGAATTATCCGCACCTTCCAGCTCCGCCGTCCCATCTATGCGCCTACCGCCATGGACGGACATTTCGGTATCCAGGACCGTCCCTGGGAAAAGACGGACCTCGTTTCCCTGTTAAAAGAACGCCTTGCTGCTCTGAACTAAGCGTTATATTTTCTCTTTGAAACCATTAGATATAAATTACAGGTGATATTATGAACAAAGCACATTTAAGGACTATTTTGTCCGTATTTCTGACTGTTTTACTTTTCGTCGCAGAAGCCGTTGCATTTTTCGCCATTAAAAAGCTGAATATGCTCCCGGATGTCTATCTCATTGGGGCGGCGATCATTTTTCTGTTGGTATGGATCCTTTGCGCTCTGCTTCTGATCTGGCCCCCCAAGAAAAAACGTTACGTCCGCCGGATCATCGCTATTGTACTGACCGTTGCCATCATTGCCGGCTGTGCTGTGGTTACAAATGTTGTTGGCAAGCTCTACAATACCATGCATTCTATCACAAAGCCTAACACCGACACCGTAAGTATGTCCGTTTATGTAATGGCAAATGATCCTGCCACGACAATAAAGGATGCCGCCGGCTACAGCTTTGGCATCTCCTACGCCGCAGGCGAAGACTTCCTGAACCAGACGCTGGACAGCTTGAAAAAAGAAATTGGGACTGTTGAAACGGTAGTTTACAACTCTGTCCCCGAAATGGTCAATGCCCTCTATTCCGGCGAAGTCAAGGCCATTCTCATGGATACTGCGTATGTTTCTTTGCTGGAAGACTTTGAAGCCTATGCGGATTTTAGCACGAAAACAAAGATTCTGTACGAAATCATGATCGAGCAGCTGATTGTGGAAACAACTGTTCCCGAGACCAGCATACCCGATGATGACATCCAGGAAGATCCTATGATGAGACCCTTTGCTGTCTATCTAAGCGGCTCTGACACCCGCAACCCAACTCTCAAGCGCAGCCGCAGCGATGTAAACATTATCATTGTGGTAAATCCCAAAACAAAACAGATCCTGATGGTAAACACCCCCAGAGACTATTTTGTTGCTAATCCTGCCGGTAACGGTGTACCGGATAAGCTGACCCACTGCGGCATTTATGGCATCGACTGCTCCGTGACTGCCCTTTCCGATCTTTACGATGTGGATATTGATTACTACGCACAGATCAATTTCTACGGTTTTAAAACTCTGATCGACAGCATCGGCGGCATTACTGTTCATAACGATGTTGCCTTTAACTCCCATGCCGGTGCATACTATTTCCCCGCAGGACCCATCGAAATGGATGGTTATCAGGCGCTGACCTTTGCCCGGCAACGCCACGGCCTTCCCGGAGGTGATAATGCCCGGGGCAAAAACCAAATGAAGGTTATCAGCGCAGTGATCGAAAAGATGACCTCCGGAACTACCATCATCTCCAACTATTCTGAGATTCTAAACAGCTTGGGCGGTATGTTCCAGACAGACTTCTCTATGGATCATATTTCCGAGCTTGTTAAAATGCAGCTGACAGATATGGCTTCCTGGAGTGTTCAGTCCTTTGCTGTAACCGGCAGCGGCAGCAGCAAGATCACCTACTCCATGCCCGGACAGTATGTCTATGTCATGATCCCCAACGAAAAGACTGTAGCACACGCATCCAATCTGATCGACCGGGTGATTGCCGGTGAAACCCTGACCGCCAGCGACATGACCGTTCCTGCAAACTAATAGAAAACGGCTCTCTGCATAACGCAGAGAGCCGCTTTTTTTAGTTTTTCAAGCTTTGGATCGGCGCGGGAATGCGACCGCCTCTTGCCACAAACAGCGCGCTGGACTGCCGGTGAACCGGCATCACCGGGGCGCTTCCCAGTAAGCCGCCCATTTCCACCATATCTCCAACTTTCTTGCCGGGAGCAGGGATAATGCGAACCGCCGTGGTTTTTGTGTTGATCATGCCAATGGCCGCTTCGTCTGCAATGATGGCAGAGATAGTAGCAGCATCGGTATCTCCGGGAACTGCGATCATATCCAGTCCCACGCTGCATACGCAAGTCATGGCTTCCAGCTTATCCAATGCCAGAACACCGTCCAACGCCGCAGCGATCATACCCTCATCTTCCGACACCGGGATAAATGCGCCGGACAGACCGCCAACATGGTTAGATGCCATAACGCCGCCCTTTTTCACCGCATCATTCAGCAGCGCCAGAGCCGCTGTCGTACCGTGAGTGCCAACTGTCTCGAGTCCCATTTCCTCCAGAATTCGGGCAACGCTGTCACCAACCGCCGGTGTAGGAGCAAGACTCAAGTCAACAATGCCGAAGGGAACGCCCAGCCTGTAAGATGCCTCTTTGCCCACGATCTGTCCCATTCTGGTGATTTGGAATGCTGTCTTCTTAACAGTCTCAGCAACCACATCAAAGGGCTGTCCTTTGACGCTCTGCAAAGCATGATACACAACACCAGGTCCGGAAACACCTACATTGAGCACACATTCCGGTTCTCCAACGCCATGGAATGCGCCGGCCATAAAGGGATTATCCTCCACCGCATTGGCAAACACCACCAGCTTGGCGCAGCCGAGGCCGTCGTTATCCGCTGTGATTTCCGCAGTCTCCTTGATAATGCGGCCCATTTCCGCAACGGCATCCATATTAATACCGGCCTTGGTAGAGCCCACATTAACGCTGGCGCACACCCGCTGGGTCTGAGCCATTGCTTCCGGAATAGAGCGGATCAGCTTCCAGTCGCTCTCGGTGCAGCCTTTTTGCACCAAGGCAGAAAAACCGCCGATGAAGTTTACACCGCATGTGGCTGCAGCCTCATCCAAGGTTTTTGCGATCGGAACATAAGACTCAGCTTCGCAGGCTGCTGCAACAAGGGAAATAGGCGTGACAGAGATCCGCTTATTGACAATGGGAATTCCAAACTCCCGCTCGATCTCCTGTCCCACAGACACAAGATCCTTAGCACAGCGGGTGATCTTGTCGTAGATCTTTCGGCAGCAGACAGTCATATCCCGGTCCGCACAGTCAAGCAGGCTAATACCCATGGTAATGGTGCGAATATCCAAATGACGCTTGTCGATCATGTCCAGCGTCTGCAATATATCTTTATGGTTGATCATACAGTTACCTCAGACCCGGTGCATGGCTTCAAAAATATCCTCGCGCTGCACCCGAATGGACAGATTCTTTTCCTTGCCGCTTTCCTCCATCAAAGCACACAGCTGTGACAGCGGAACTGTGCATTCGGAAACATCTACCACCATCATCATGGTAAAATAGTTCTGCATAACAGTCTGGCTGATGTCCAGCACATTTACATTATACTCAGCCAGCTTGATGCACACGCCGGCAATAATGCCAACCTGGTCTTTGCCTACAACAGTAACGATTGCTTTCATATCTGCACCTCAAACCTCATAATCTGCGCTGTAGCGCTGATCGATCAAATGATGAAAATGGGACTTTGCCTCCAGATGCAGCGGATGCTTGGCATAATGCGCCAAAGCCTCCCGGCTGTCAAATTCCGAATACAGGGCATAATCGACGCCCTGATAGCTGCGGCGGATCTCCAAATGGTTCAGACCCGGGATCTTCCCTACCAGCGGCTCCAATACCGAAGCGATCAATTTTACGGCTTCTTCCTTATCTACGCCGTCCTTAAGCGTATAGATGACAATATGCTTGACCATAACTCCTCCTGTATAAAAATACCGGGGCCGGCAAAGGCCGGTCCCGGTATACAGCATTGCTTACTCGGCCTCGACAACCTCTTCAGCTTCTACAGCCTCAGAAACCTCTTCAGCTTCTACGGTTTCCTCAACCTCTGCAACTTCCTCAGTCTCCTCAGCATTCTCGTCCAGCAAAGCGCGGATGGACAGGGAGATACGCTTGTTCTCTGCGTCCACATCCACGATCTTGACCTGAACTTCCTGACCCTCAGACAGAACATCCTCGGGCTTGCCAATGCGGCGGTTTGCGATCTGAGAAATGTGGATCAGACCGTCTACACCGGGCAGGATCTCGGCAAATGCGCCGAAGGTCATCAGCTTAACGATCTTGGCATCCACCACATCGCCGATGTTGTAGTTGGTCATGAACTGATTCCAGGGATTCATCTCAGCGGTCTTGTAGCCCAGAGAGATCTTGTGCTTCTCAGCGTCGAAGGAAATGACATAAACATCGATCTCGTCGCCAACCTTGACCACCTCAGCAGGGGTCTTGATGTGATTCCAGCTCAGCTCAGACACGTGAACCATGCCGTCAACACCGCCGATGTCTACGAATGCGCCGTAAGAAGTCAGAGACTTGACAGTACCGTGGTACTTCTTGCCCTCTTCGATCTCTGCCCAGATCTTTTCCTGGAAAGCCTTGCGCTCCTCAGCGTTCACGGCACGGATAGAGCCGATCACGCGGCGGCGGGCGCGGTTAACCTCAGTGATCTTCAGCTTGACAGTGTTGCCAACCATGCCGGTCATATCGCCGCCCTTGGCGATGCCGGACTGAGAGGCAGGGATAAAGACGCGGGTGCCCTTGATGGTAGCAACCAGACCGCCCTTGTTCTCCTCAGTGATGGTGCCTTCCACAGTGGTCTTTTCCTCTGCGTAAGTAGCCATCTCGTCCCAGATCTTCATGCCGTCCAGCTTCTTCTTGGACAGCTGAACTGTGCCTTCCTGGTCGTTGACGCGAACGACGAACACTTCAATTTCGTCGCCCACATGCAGAATGTCCTCAGGCTTTACAGAAGGATCGGCGCTTACTTCGTCGTAAGGGATGTAGCCGGCGTGCTTTGTGCCCAGATCCACCTGGACTTCTGTGTTGCCGATACCGGTAACGATGCCAAGAACCTTATCTCCTGTATTTAAAGTCTTGATGGACTGCTCCAGGAGTGCCTC
>JAZNLP010000131.1:0-16531 GCA_045579165.1 Faecousia sp. | reverse complement strand
CAGAATACCCGATTTGTAGTCATTCCCGACCCGGACGGAAAACGGGTCGGTTCCGGCGGCGCTACATTAGGCGTATTGCGCCAGATTGCCCAGGCAGAGGGGAGAGCGGATTTTGCCGGTTTGCGGATCCTGGTGATCCATAGCGGCGGTGACAGCAAGCGTGTGCCCCAGTATTCTGCTCTGGGCAAGCTGTTTTCTCCGGTTCCCCATGAATTGCCGGATGGCCGGGCTTCTACGCTGTTTGATGAATTTATCATTGCCATGAGCTCGGTACCTTCCCGGATTCGGGAAGGTATGCTGTTGCTTTCAGGGGATGTTTTGCTGCTGTTTAATCCCTTGCAGATCGACTATTCCGGCGTGGGTGCTGCGGCAATTTCCTTTAAGGAGCAGGTCAGCACCGGCAAAAACCACGGGGTATTCTTGCGGGGCGAGAACGGTAATGTAGCCCGGTTTTTGCACAAGCAGTCGGAAGAGGCTCTTCGCGGCTGCGGCGCTGTCAATGCCCGGGATTGTGTGGATATCGATACCGGCGCGGTGATCTTCTCCTGCGAGATGTTGCAAAGCCTTTATAGTCTGATTAGTTCTGACGGAGCGGAAGATAGTGCTAAATTTCAGCAGTTTGTGAACGAAAAAGTTCGGCTTTCTCTCTACGGCGATTTCCTGTATCCCCTGGCGGAGGAATCCACTTTGGAGCAGTTTTATCAGGAAAAGCCGGAAGGGGAGTTCTGCCCGGAACTTAAGGAGGCCCGAAAAGCTGTGTGGGATGCCCTGCGGCCCTACCGGATGAAGCTGCTGCGGCTTGCCCCGGCAAAGTTTATCCATTTTGGCACTACAAGAGAGATCCTGCATTTGATGTCCTCGGGTATCGAGGACTACCGTTACCTGGGCTGGAGCAAGCATGTCAACAGCAGCGTAGGTGACAAGGTTGCCGGCTATAACAGCGTGCTGTCTGACCCCAGATCTATGGGAAAAGATTGCTATTTGGAAGTCAGTTACGTACACCGCCACGGAAAAGTGGGCGACGGAACGGTGCTTTCCTATGTGGATATTCACGATGAGAAGATCCCTGCCAATGTGGTCCTGCATGGCTTAAAGCAGCGGGACGGCAGATTCGTGGTGCGGATCTATGGCACAGGGGATAACCCCAAGGATGGCATGAACGGTCAGTTCCTGGGGCATACTCTGGAGCACTTCCTAACTGTGAACAAGATCGCGCCGGAAGAGCTGTGGGATGGGGACGATCGCAGCCTGTGGACGGCTGCCTTGTATCCCTGCTGTGGCTCCATTCAGGAAGCGGTAGCCGCGGCGCTGAATGTGTATAATATGGCACAGGGCAGCGGCGATGTGGCTGCGTGGCGCTTAAGCGACAGAAAATCCCTTTGCGCCGGCTTCCATGAGGCAGATCCGGAGGCGATCATCTCCTGGAACAAGCGGATGGAAGAGCTGGTGCGGATGGACCGGCTGGCAAAGCTGATCGATGCCGGGGAGTCTGCGGAAAAAGCGGCATCCGTGCTTTGCGCCAGGGAACTGACAAAGATCCAGCAGGAATGGCTGGAAAAGCAGCTTACGCAAGCGGATCTTTCTTGCCCCCGGGATTTTTCCAAGGTGGTTCGCCTGTATTACTATCTAAGCAAAGCCCTGGGCGGAAAGCTGGGAGAGCAGTATCTGACCAAGTGCTTCCAAATGATCCGGACGGCTACCCTCCAAAAAATGATGGATCGCCTCTGCTATCATGATGACTGCAAAATCACTACAGATTTTCACCGGGTACAGATGCCCCTGCGGGTAAACTGGGGCGGCGGCTGGAGCGATACGCCGCCTTACTGCCAGGAAAACGGCGGAACGGTTCTTAATGCGGCGATCCTGCTGAACGGGAGCAGACCGGTGGAAGTGACCCTTGAGCGAATTCCGGAACTGAAGATCGTGTTTGACAGCCGGGATATGGATGTTCATGGGGAATTTGATACCATCGAGCCGCTGCAGCGGACAGGCGATCCTTACGATCCCTTTGCCCTGCAGAAAGCCTGCTTGCAGGCTTGCGGTGTGCTGCCTCGCCAGGGCGGCGACCTGAAGCAGATCCTCACCCGGTTGGGCGGCGGCTTTATCATGCGCTCTGAGGTTACCGGCGTGCCTAAGGGCAGCGGTTTGGGAACATCTTCTATTTTGTCTGCCGCCTGTGTCAAGGCAGTCTGCGAATTTATGGGTATCGACTGTCAGGAAGATGCCATGTATGACCGGGTCCTGTGCATGGAACAGATCATGTCCACCGGTGGCGGCTGGCAGGACCAGGTGGGGGGCGCAGTAGAGGGAATCAAGTATATCACCAGCGCGCCGGGTCTGGAGCAAAAGCTGAAGGTGCGGCAGGTGGATATTCCCCAGGAGGCGCTGAAACAGCTGCAGGAGCGGTTCGTGCTGATCTATACCGGTCAGCGCCGGCTTGCCCGGAATCTTTTGCGGGATGTGGTAGGCCGCTATATCGGCAACAATCCGCAAGTGCTGCAGGCGCTCAATGAGATCCAGCGGGTGGCGGCGCTGATGCGGTTTGAACTGGAGCGGGGCAATATCGATGCCTTTGCACAGCTGATGAATGACCACTGGAAGCTGTCGCTGCAGATCGACGGCGGCTCGACCAACACCCTGATCGACCAGATATTCCAGTCAGTGGAGCATCTGATCGACGGGAAAATGATCTGCGGCGCCGGCGGCGGCGGATTCCTGCAGGTGATCCTGAAAAAGGGCGTTACAAAAGAGGATGTCCATCTGCATCTGAAGGAAGTTTTTGAAGATAACGATGTGGATATCTGGGATTGCACCCTGATATGATATTTTGAAACAAAGAGGGAACGTTGTGGGGAAGGTAAAACGACAAGTAAAGGTGCTTTCAGAAGCGCGGAACAGAACGATCCTGTTTGGGATTTTGTCACTGCTTGCAGTGTGCTTTATTTTCTCCCAGTCGCTGCTGTCCGGAGAGGTGTCAGGGGGACTCAGCGCCAGGGTCATGGCGTTTTTGCGCCCGCTGCTGGATCCCGACGGGGTCATTCCGGAGGATATGTTTCATCTCATCATCCGAAAAGCAGCACACTTTACGGAATTTGCCATACTGGGTGTGTGCGTCGGCGGTTTTACAGTCAATCTTGGGCTGCTGCGGCTTCGGCGCTATGTGGCGCTGCCTATGCTGCTGACCCTGTGTGTGGCTGTATGCGATGAGTTTTTGCAGTATTTTACCGGCCGTGGGAGCATGGTAACCGATGTGGTGCTGGACTATGCGGGTTCGCTAAGTGCATTGGGACTGATGGGGCTTGCCCGGCTGATGGGTTCCCGTAGAGGGAAATGACGAAAAGTGTGATATGATGAAAGAGCAAGATATTTTTCCTGTGGTTGCGCTGATTCCATCACTGAATCCGGATGAAAAGCTGACGCAAACAGTCAGTGGACTGTTTGAGGCGGGTTTTTCCCATGTGCTTTTGGTGGATGACGGCAGCAAGCAGGACTGCCAGCCGATCTTTGACCGATTGGCGGCTTTGCCGGGATGCACGGTGCTGCACCATGAAGTGAATAAGGGCAAGGGCCGTGCGCTGAAAACCGGTTTTCAGTACTATCTGGAGCATTATGACCAAAGTGTGTTTTCCGGCGTGGTCACCGCAGACGCGGACGGACAGCATTTGCCGGAGGATATTTACCGGTCGGCGCTGCCGCTTATGGATGGGGCAGTTCTGACTCTGGGCACCCGGAACTTTGACGAGGAGCAGGTGCCTATTAAGAGCCGCAGCGGCAACAAGATCACAACCTTCGTGTTTAAGCTGCTGTACGGCAAGCTGATCCATGATACCCAGACCGGACTGCGGGGCATTGCAAGCAGCTATATTCCGGCCTGCCTGGAAATGAAGGGCGAGCGGTTTGAGTATGAGATCAATATGCTCATTGACGCTGCCCGGAAGAAGCTGGATATGGTGGAGATCCCCATTGAGACGGTTTATTTTAACAGCAACCGGGAGACCCACTTCCATCCGATCAAGGATTCTGTCCGGATCTATCGGGTGATGCTGGCAAGCTTCTTCCGCTTTGCCTGTTCTGGCATTGTCTCCTTCGTTGTGGATCAGGGCATATTTAACCTGTTTCAGAAGGTGATCCTGGCAGGCCTTGATGCTACCACTTCCATTCCGGTGGCAACGCTCATTGCCCGGGTGGTATCCTCCCTGCTTAATTTCCTGCTGAACCGTTCTTTTGTATTTGAGGCAGAAAAAACAGGCAAAAAGGCGTTGGTGCGCTATTACATCCTGTGCGCGATGCAAATGGTGGTATCCGCTGCCTGTGTTACGGCATTGCACACGCTGACCTTGGGAGATACTTCCTTGCTGAAGCTACTTGTGGACGCGGTGTTGTTCTTCTTCAGCTACCGGATCCAGCAGGCTTGGGTGTTTTCGTCCAAATAGAATCGACCATAAGGAGAAGCTATGAAATATCTGTTCATCAATTCGGTAGCCGGCTTTGGCAGTACCGGGCGAATTGCAGCGGAAAAGTGCCGCGAGCTGATGGCACAGGGGCATGAGTGCCGCATTGCCTACGGGCGTAATGTGGTCAACTGTGACGATATTCCAACCATCCGCATCGGTAACGGCTTTGATTTCCGGTTTCACGGTATGATGAACCGTATTTTTGACAATCATGGAGTTTGGTCCAAGGGTGCTACAAAGCGGCTTTTGGAGCAGGTGAAGGAATATGATCCCGATGTGATCTGGCTTCACAACATTCACGGTTACTACATCCACATCGGTCTGCTGTTTGAATACCTGAAGACATGTGGGAAGAAGATATACTGGACACTCCACGATTGCTGGACATTTACAGGGCATTGTTCCCACTTTGACTACATTGGTTGCGACAGATGGAAAACGGGCTGTCATAACTGCCCTCAAAAGCAGGAGTATCCGGCCAGCCTTTTGCTGGACAACAGCCGCAATAACTACAAAGAGAAGAAACGATTGTTCACAGGGATCCCCAACATGACCTTGCTCACCCCTTCCCAGTGGCTGGCGAATTTGGTAAAGCAGAGCTTTTTGGGGGAGTACCCTGTTGAGGTGGTATATAATACGGTTAACACGGATGTGTTCAAGCCCACACCCAGCGACTTCCGGGAAAAGCACGGTCTGCAGGATAAGAAGGTGCTTTTGGGAGTAGCCAGTGTTTGGACCGACAGAAAGGGCTTGGGAGATTTTGCAAAACTGGCGCAAATGCTGGATGAACGGTACAAAATCGTACTGGTGGGACTTACCGAGAAGCAGGCGAAGGAGCTGCCGGAATGTATTTTGTGTCTTCCCAGAACAAATTCCATGACGGAGCTGGCGGAGATCTATACCGCAGCGGATATTTATGTGTGTCCCAGTGTGGAGGAGACCTTTGGTATGACGGTTGCAGAAGCCATTCACTGCGGCACCAATGCGATCGTATATAAGGGGACTGCCTGCGAGGAAGTCGCGAATATGATGGGAGGCGTAGTGGCGGACAGAGGCGCGGAGCGCCTGTTTGAGGCCGTATGCGCGTTGTTGGCGGCGAACTGACGCCGAGGAGGAGAGCATGGATACTTTACGTTTTGTTGCTGAACAGGCGGCGCAACAAAAGTATAAAAAGATCATTGTTTTCAGTGTTCTGCTGTTGCTGGGGATGAATTATCTGCTGTTTAGCTTTTTCCGGATCGCCGGACTGCAAAACTATGTGCGGATAGGCATTGCTGCAATCATGTCACTGCATTGCCTGCTGCGTTTTTTGGCAAAGGATCTGGAACGGAAAGACTTTGTGCTTTTGATCTGTGCGGCTGTGATGTTGGTTACGAACGGTGCGATCACATTCAACCTGACATTTTTGCTGGTATTGATAATCGTGCTAAGAAGCGTCAGCCGTGAAGACCTTCTTGGCTATGCCACCACTGTCAGCACGATCCTGCTAATGGTCGTACTGGTGTCGCTGACTTTTGGTATTGTGAATAATTCTCTGTATTCCGTAGGGGATCGTCACCGGATAACCATGGGATTTGCCAATGTAAACGGAACCAGCGTGTTTGCGTTTTCCGTGATCTTGGTTTTCTTTCTTGCGGTAAAGAAAGTACAGGGAACATTCTTTTGGGTAGGTATCGCTTCGGTTATGGTGGTGTATATCCTCACCAATTCCCGGACGATGCTGCTGGCGGCAGTGGCGCTGTTTGCTGCATGGCTGCTGCTGAAGAAGCTGCCGAATAGGACTGCACGAATGGTCGTACTCATTGCAGTAATCGTTATGTTTGTATTTCCCCTTATTTGGGGACTTCCGTTCATGAACAATAGTATCTTAAACCAGTTTCTGAGCCTAAGACCCCAATACTATTATGAATACATCCATGAAAATCCCATGGCGTTCTTACTGTTTGGCGGCAGTAAGGTGGTTGAAATCGATAATACTTATCTGCTGCTGCTTTATAACTGTGGTTTCGTTGGGTATGCTGGGATAGCTGCCATTACGATGGTGGCGCTGGATGGGATGGTCAGAGGCGATCGCTATCAAGAAGTGTGCGTGTGTTTCGCTTTGCTTGTCTATGGCCAGCTGGAAGGCACCCTTGTAAGACCGGAAATTTTGTGCGTGCCTGTTTTTTTGCTGTGTATCATAAACGGTTTTACAAAGAGCAATCTTGTTATTACAGCAAAAGATGTTGGGCGTTGGCTCGCCTTGCAGTATCATAACCTCCTGAAGGGGAAAAACAAAAAACTATGAAGCGTATTTTTGCAACAATTCAACATAATCGACTTTTGAATAATGTTTCCTGGATCTTCTTTGGGAATGTGGCCCATGCGTTGCTGAAGTTTGTCCTGGACGCGGTGGTGGCAAGACTACTGAGCTTGAACGACAATGGTATGCTAACCTATGCGTCCTCCCTAATCAGCTTTGTTTCGGTAATTTGCGGTTTTGGTTTCAGCAGCGTGATTACCCGGGAGTTTGTGGAGGACGAGGAAAATACCGGTAGGTTGCTTAGTTCCTGCGTTCTTGCCCAAATTGTTGCCGGCGCTGTCGCCATTGGAGTTCTTCAGGTAATCATCCGCTTCATGGCGCCGAATGAGCCGGAGCTGTATCCTATTGTATTCTTGCAGTCTTTGACTACAATTTTGGGATCTTTGAGCCTGCTTGTATACTGGTTTCGGTATAAGAACAAGCCCAAAATGGTTGCGATCCAGCGGCTGGCAGCATTTTTCATTTGCGGCGTTGCGCGGGTCTTGGTACTTTGTTTGACGGACAGTTTGACACTATATGTTTGTGCCACTCTGATAGAAACATTTTTGTTCAGCCTGTTTCTGGGCGTTTCATTTATTAGGGTCTATCGTGGGTCCCTAAAGTTTTCTCTGTTTGCAGTAAAAAAGATCCTTAAAAGTTCGTATCCCTTTATTTTTTCTGCGTTACTTTTAATGATTTACGCCCATACAGATAAGATCATGCTCAAATCCCTGATGGACAATGAAGCGGTGGCGTTATATTCTGCTGCCGCACATCTGGCAGCTGCTATCTCCATGATCCCGGCTACGCTGATCGAGGGTTTCCGCCCTGAGGTTATGGAACTAAAGTTTAAGGACGAAGCATTGTGCCATAAGCGTTTCCGTCAGCTGTATGCTATTATTTTCTGGGTATCTATTGCCTATTGCCTGTTTGTGATGCTCTTTGCAAAGCAGATCATTCTGATCGTATACGGAGAGAAGTATTTGGGCGCTGTCAGCTGTTTGTCGACAGTTGTTTGGTATAGTGCATTTTCGTATTTTGGCGCCATTAACAATATGTATATGGTTGCGGAGCATAAAGGAAAGTGGGTACAGATCACGACCCTTGCGGGTGCGCTGTGTAATGTGGTTTTGAACTATCTGCTGATTCCTATGTGGGGGATCAACGGTGCTGCGATAGCATCGCTTTTGACCCAGGTTGTGGCAAATTTTGCTATGATGTGGGTGGTCAAGGATCTTCGACCTGGGTTTTATAATTTGATCCGGGGTATTTGCTTGCGGGATGTCCGATGATAGAGAGTGGGTGAAACCGTGAAGATAGCTTTTGTAGTTGATACGCCTTATCAAACCCTTAATGTGCTCAACCTGTATTGGGGTTATTATCGAGGCAAGGAAAACCTGTCTGCCGACTTGTATATTGTGGATCAGTTCCGGAGTGCCCAGCAGCTGTATGAGAACATTCTGGAACGGAAGCTATTTGACAATGTGTATTTCCTTCGCCGGGAAGAAAACCGTTTTATGCCCCAGGGTTGGAAGCGGTCTTTACGGGTGGCATACAGTTACCTCAATCCCAGGCACGCGATCCGAAACCAATTTGACGGGAAGATCCCTGCAAATCAGTACGATGTGATCTTTGCCGCACTGATGAGGTGTTTTACCGCGGCACTGCTGAAAGTTAACCCAAAGGCAGAGTATATGCTTTTTGATGATGGCACCGGAAGCTATAGCGGCGATCTGGTGGCAAACGGCGGTGGAACAGCCTACAAACTGTTCTCAAAACTTACCGGAACCGGCGCCAATACCGCCCGGGCGAAGAAACTGTTTGTGAATAATGTTGCTATGTGTCACAGTACCGGTGCGGATGAGATCTGCCCTATGCCAAAATTCCAACAGGACTTTCTGGATGTTGCGTATCAGATCTTTTCTGTAGAGAAGCAGGAAGAATTAGCAGATGGCATTGTTTTGCTTTCCCACCCTGGGGACAATGGGCGGCTGCATCAGCGCATGCAGAACAATGTGGATAGGCTTCGCCCCTGGAAAGACCATGTGACCGTTCGTATGCATCCCCGGGACAAGGCTTATGACAGCTATAAAGGCTTCCGGGTGGATGACAAGGGCGAGATGTGGGAGCTGAAGATCTCCCAGATGGATATGGATCATATCCTGCTGATCGGCAGTTATTCTACAGCCCAGTTGACGCCCAAGCTTCTTTACGACAAGGAACCTTGGCTAATGTTTCTGCGTTTCATGGACGACCCAACAGAACAGTTGCCGGAGGACCACCCAATCTGTATGCTTATGGACAGCTATACCCATAAGGAACGGATCCTGTTCCCCCGGAGTCAGGAAGAATTGGAGCAACAAATCGGTATGTTTCTTAATCAGAAATAGCTTATTTTAGAATGGCTACAGGAAAGCGAAATTTTATAAGGATTTTTAGAAAGTTTTGATGGAAATTCCCTGCGTTCTGAGGTATAATACTTCTGTATATTGAAAACATAACCCCTTTGGGTGTGACATAGAGAAATATATCAGAAAGATAGGTAGTTTATATGAAGAGATTGGCATTTATCCCTGCCCGTGGCGGCAGCAAGCGAATCCCCAGAAAAAATATTAAGGATTTTCTTGGCAAGCCTATCATTGCTTATTCTATTACGGCGGCGCTGGAGAGCGGTATTTTTGATGAGGTGATGGTCTCCACAGAAGATGAGGAGATCGCCGAGATCGCAAGACAGTACGGCGCCAGTGTGCCTTTCATGCGCAGCCAGGAGGCAGCGGCTGATACGGCGGTCGATAAAGACGTGATTTTCGAGGTGCTGCACGAGTATGAAAAGCGCGGACAGACCTTTGACATTATAGTACGGATCTATCCCTGCGCGCCGTTTGTGACACCCCAAAAGCTGCGGGATATTGTGAAAAAGCTGGAGGAAAACGATATTGGCGCTGTTTCTCCTGTTTGCAAATTCAGCAGCCCGCCTCAGCGCGGTGTGGTGCTGCGTGATGGCCGCCTGGAGTATCTGATGCCTGAGTTTGTCGCTTGCCGCAGCCAGGATCTGGAACCGGTGTATCATAGCTGCGGTCAGTACAGTGCCATGCGGGTGAAGAATTATCTGGAAGATCCGTATAATTGTTCCCGCATCCCGCTGATCGTTCCTGAGGAAGAGTTCCAGGACGTGGATACGGAAGCGGATTGGCGCATGGCAGAGGTGAAGTACAAAGCCTTTGTTTTAGGAGAAAAGTAAATGTAAAAGTAGTGCCGGTGCTGTCAATGTGGCGGCACCGGCAGTTTTTTGTAGAAAAGATCAATCAGTGCAGAGGCAAACACTATGGAGATCATTGATATTCATACTCACATCTACCCCGACGGTGTGGCTTTGAAGGCAACCAACAGTGTTCGGGAGTTTTATCAGATCGGCATGGACGGCAAGATGGACGGCACAGCCGGTATGCTCTTGCAGCAGGGAAAAGCGGCGGGAACATCCCGGTATGTGATCCTGCCGGTGGCTATTCGGCCGGACCGGGTGCAGGGGATCAATGACTATATTCTGCAAATGACCCGGCAGGAGCAGTCGTTTATCGGCTTCGGCACGGTGCATGCGGCTATGGACGGCATTACCGATGAGGTTCAGCGGATCGAAAACATGGGTCTGAAGGGCATTAAAATGCATCCGGATTCCCAACGCTTTGCCATTGATGACCTGCGGCTGTTCCCGGTGTACGAGCAGATCCAGGGGAAGCTGCCGATCATGCTCCACATGGGAGATCATCGGTACGATTATTCCCACCCGGTCAAGCTGCGCCGGGTGCTGGATATGTTTCCCAAACTGCAGGTGATCGCGGCGCATTTTGGCGGTTACTCCATGTATGAAACTGCCTGCGAGCAGCTGAAGGATACTAGCTGCGTGTTTGATGTTTCCAGCTCGCTGATGTTCCTGCCCAAGGGAGAAGCGGAGCGGTTTATCCGAATCTACGGCCCGGAGCGAATGGCATACGGTTCCGATTATCCTCTGTGGGATCCGGTGACGGAGGTACAGCGGTTCCTTCAGCTGGATCTGACTGAGGAGGAGAAAGAACAGATCGCATCAAAAACTGCAAAACGAATTCTGGATATATAAAAAGCAGGACGCTTAAAGCGCCCTGCTTTTTTACATTTCATTTTAGCGATAGATAAGAGATTCTGCGTAGCGGGTAGCGATGACGCCCTCGGGCTCGCCGGTGGCCTTGGACTCGGACAGAATGTGCTCGATGGTGTTGTAGATGTTGTCCACCTTCTTCAGCACTTCCTGCTCGTTGTAAGGACCGTCCACCTCAGCTGCGGCATTGATGACACCGCCGCCGTTGATAACGAAGTCAGGTGCGTAGTAGATGCCGCGAGCCTTCAGAGCCAGACCGGAAGCCTCGTCCAGGATCTGGTTGTTGGCAGCGCCGGCAACGGCCTTGCAGCGCAGAGCGGGGATGGTGGTGGGGTTCAGGATCGCGCCCAGAGCACAGGGAGCCAGAATGTCGCACTCAGCAGACAGGATCTCGTTGGTAGCCACCACGGTGGCACCGAACTCGTCAGCAGCCCGCTCCAGAGCAGCCTTGTTGCTGCGGTTGCCAACGATCAGCTTTGCGCCGTCATTGTGCAGGTAACGGGCCAGGTCATAGCCGACCTTGCCCAGGCCCTGGATGGCCACGGTAACGCCTTCCAGAGAATCCCGGCCCAGAGCCACCTTAGCGGTAGCCTTGATGCCCTGCCACACGCCACGGGCGGTGAAGGGGGAGGGGTCGCCGCTGTTCTGGGGCAGACCGCAGATGTGGTTGGTCTTACGGAGCATGATCAGAGCATCATCGCAGGTGGTGTTCACGTCCTCAGCGGTGATGTAGTCGCCGCCCAGATTGTTGACAGCCTCAGCAAAGGCCTCGAACATAGCCTCGGTCTTCTGGGAGGGGTCAGCGATGATGACACCCTTGCCGCCGCCGTGGGGCAGACCTGCAACAGCGTTCTTGTGGGACATGCCTCGGGACAGACGCAGAACATCGAACAGGGCATCGTCATAGGACTCGTAAGGCCACAGACGGCAACCGCCGATGGCGGGGCCCAGGTTGGTGTTATGGACAGCGATAATAGCCTTCAAGCCGGCCTTCTCGTTGTTGACAAACAGAACTTTTTCGTGGCGGTACTTGCTCATTTCAGTCATTGCATTCATAATTTTGCCTCCTAAAGTTAAGTTAGTTTACGGGTTTACGCATTATAATCCTTACCAAGCAGCAGCGCCTTCATGTTCAGCTCGATGAGGGCGGCTTTCTTGGGGGGGACCAGCTTGTTAACGACCGCCTCAGTGCCCTGGAAGGACAACTCAGGGTGGTTTTGCAGCAGGTGGCCAATGATAATCATATTGGCCAGACTGGCGATGTTTTCATCCTTTGCCATCTGGGTGGCGGGGATGTAAAAGACTTCCACATCGGTGCGCTCTACTTTGGCGTCGATCAGAGAAGAATCTACATAAACCTGACCGCCGGGGACGACGGTGTCCACATACTTTTGCAGGCTGGGCAGGTTCATGGCGATGAGCACATCGGGGGAAGTGATGATGGGACTGCCAACGGGGGTCTCAGACAGGATCACGTTGCAGTTGGCGGTGCCGCCGCGCATTTCCGGGCCGTAGGAGGGGAGCCAGGAGACCTGCAGGTCTTCTGTCAGACCCTTATAGGCCAGAAATTTGCCGGAGAACAGGATGCCCTGTCCGCCGAAGCCGGCAATGAGGATCTGGGTAGTTTTCATGTTACTCAGCCTCCTTTGCAGCGGTTCTGTCCTTGTAAACGCCGATGGGGTAGTAGGGGAGCATATCGCTTTCTACCCACTGCAGTGCCTGCTGGGGGGTCATGCCCCAGTTGGTAGGACAGGCAGAGACCACTTCCACCAGACTGAAGCCCTTGCCGTCGATCTGGTTCTGGAAGGCTTTCTTGATGGCCTTCTTGGCGTTTTTCACGTTTTTTACATTGTTTACCGCAACACGGGTGATGTACTCAGGGCCTTCCAGCGTGGAAAGCATCTCGCAGACCTTGATAGGCCAGCCGCAGTGGTTGACATCACGGCCGTAGGGGGAGGTCTGGGTCACCTGACCGGGAAGACTGGTGGGAGCCATCTGGCCGCCGGTCATGCCGTAAATAGCGTTATTTACGAAGATTACAGTAATATTCTCGTTTCTGGCGGCGGAGTGGACAGTCTCGGCCATGCCGATGGAGGCAAGGTCGCCGTCGCCCTGATAAGTAAAGACGATGTTTTCCGGACGGCAGCGCTTGATACCGGTGGCAACAGCGGGGGCTCTGCCGTGGGCGGCTTCGATCATGTCGCAGGTGAAGTAATCGTAAGCCATAACGGCGCAGCCAACAGGCGCGACACCGATGGCCTTGCCCTCAATACCCAGCTCATCCAGCGCCTCGGCAACCAGCCGGTGGATGATGCCGTGGGGACAGCCGGGGCAGTAGTGCAGAGGAATGTCTGCCAAAGACTTGGGTTTTTCAAAAACAACAGCCATACTTAGAACACTCCTTTCTGGGCATTGCGGATGGATTCGAGCACCTCGTCGGGGCTGGGAATCATACCGCCGCAGCGGCTGCACAGAGCCACAGGCCGCTTGCACTGGGTAGCCAGGCGCACATCCTCGATCATCTGACCCATGCTCAGCTCCACGCTGATGAAGCCCTTGACCTTGTCAGCCGCAGCATTCAGCGCCTTGGTGGGGAAGGGCCACAAAGTAATGGGACGGATCAGACCCACCTTGATGCCCTCATTCCGGGCAGCGACCACGGCGTTCTTGGCAACACGGGAGGCGATACCGAAGGCCACTACGCAAAGCTCTGCGTCTTCCATCATGTACTCTTCCCACATGGGTTCGTTTTCCTCAACGGTCTTGTAGCGCGCATAGCGCTCAATATTCGTCTTTTCCAGCTGGTCGGGCTGCAGGTACAGAGAGTTTACCACATTGTGCTTCCGCTCACAGTTGGTGCCGGTGAGCGCCCAGGGCTTTTCGTAGACTTCGATCTCGGTGTCCTCAAAGGAGATGGGCTCCATCATCTGACCGATGGTGCCGTCCGCCAGGATCATAGCAGTCATCCGGTACTTATCCGCCAGGTTAAAGCCCTTGATGGTGAGGCTTGCCATTTCCTGAACGGAAGCAGGTGCCAGAACGATCATCCGGTAGTCACCGTGACCGCCGCCCTTGGTAGCCTGGAAATAGTCGGACTGGGAAGGCTGGATACCGCCCAGACCCGGGCCGCCACGCTGGACATTGACCACAAAAGCGGGAATGTCAGAGCCGGCGATGTAGCTTAAGCCTTCCGCTTTCAGAGAGATTCCGGGGCTACTGGAGGAGGTCATGACCCGCATACCGGCGGCAGCAGCGCCGTAGACCATGTTAATGGAAGCGATCTCGCTTTCTGCCTGGAGGAAAACGCCGCCGATCTTGGGCATCTTCTTTGCCATGTAGGCAGCGATCTCAGTCTGGGGGGTAATGGGGTAACCGAAGTAGTGGCGGCAGCCGGCGCGAATGGCGGCTTCGGCGATGGCTTCGTTACCTTTCATCAAAACTCTTTCTGCCATAGTATCCTCCTTATTTCTCTACGGTGATGATACAGTCGGGGCACATGGTGGCGCAGAAGGCGCAGCCGATGCACGATTCTTGGTCTGCCATCACAGCAGGGGAATAGCCTTTTTTGTTGATCTTGTCGGCGGCAATGGCCAGACAGCCCTTGGGGCAGGCGTTGACGCACAGGCCGCAGCCCTTACACAGATCGGTGTTGAATGTTACGGTTGCCATGAAAGTTCCTCCTCTTGGTGTGGTCATCCCCACAGAGGCCGGTTCGCCGGCTTCTGGGAGGGCAACGCGAAATATTTCTCCTGCAGGTGCAGGGGGAGTACAGGCGCAATGGATTCCGGAAGCTCCTTCGCGATCTGCTCCTGGGCGGTATGCATCCACAGGGGCAGCCCGGAAAGCTGACACAGCTTTTCCATAAACGAAAGGGAATCCAGCAGGGTCTGGGCGGTGGTCTCACTGCCCAGATTTGCGTTATTGACGATGCAGGTAAATCTAAGCCCGCAGGCGCTTTCGATCTCTTTCATGATCTCCAGCGCATCCTCAGGCGTCCGGGTCAGGGGGCGGTAGCAGTTGGCGACGAAAGCCATGCGGTAATTGTTTTCCTCCCGGATAAAGGGGGTGAACCGCCCCAGGGCGTAAGCGCCCCGGTCATCGCCGCCGATGTCCATAATCCCGTATATGCTTTTATCCTGCACCAGCCGGTAGCTTTCTGCCGGCAAAGCGGGCAGATCCACATTGGAGTTTGCGTATTGGGGGGAGATCAGCTCGATCCCTGCCGCAGTCAGCTCCTTTTCGCTGTCCGCGGTGCGGAAGTACGGATTGACGATATCCAAGTCGCCAATGCAGACTTTTTTGCCTTGGGACGCCAGATGCAGCGCATAATTGACTGCAATATTGGTCTTACCGGAGCCGTAATGCCCGGCAAACAGGGTCAGTCGTTTGTGTTCCATAAATACACCTCGTCATTGCGAGGAGCGAAGCGACGCGGCAATCTCCACATGATTCACGAGATTGCCACGCCAGTGTGAGCACTGGCTCGCAATGACATGGAAGAATTAAAGCATTTTGCGGATGATCTTACCGCTGGTGGTTTTCGGCAGGGATTCCCGGAATTCCACGATCCGGGGATACTTGTAAGGCGCGGTACGGGACTTGACATAGTCCTGGATCTGCTTACGAAGCTCGTCAGTGCCCTTGAAATCCTTCACCAGCACGATGCTGGCCTTGACCACCTGGCCCCTAACCTCATCGGGCGCAGCGGAAACGCCGCACTCCAGAACATAGGGCAGTTCCATGATGACATTTTCGATCTCGAAAGGTCCGATCCGGTAGCCGGAGGACTTGATCACATCATCTACCCGACCCACATACCAGAAGAAGCCATCCTCGTCCTTCCAGGCAAGGTCGCCGGTATGGTAATAGCCGTCCCGCCAGGTTTCCGCGGTGACCTGGTCCTTACCCTCGTAGCCGTAGCTCAGACCGCAGGGCAGACCCTTGGAGATATTGATGCAGATCTCACCGTTTTCGCCCGGCTCTACCTCGTTGCCCTCGGCATCCAGAAGATGCACATCGTACAGGGGGACAGGCTTGCCCATAGAACCGATCTTGTGGCTGTCGCCGGTGAGGTTACCGATAATCAGGGTGCTTTCCGATTGACCGAAGCCTTCCATGATCTGAAGACCGGTGGCGTTCTGGAACTGACGGAACACCTCAGGGTTCAGCGCTTCGCCGGCAATGGATGCGTGCTGGATGGAGGAAAGATCAAAGCGGGACAGATCCTGCTTGATCAGCATCCGGTACATTGTAGGCGGCGCGCAGAAAGTGGTGATCTGGTATTTTGCGAACAGGGGCAGGATCTTTTCCGCATCGAAGCGGTCAAAGTCGTAGACAAATACCGGCGCTTCACACAGCCACTGGCCGTAAAGCTTGCCCCACATGGCCTTTGCCCAGCCGGTGTCCGAGATAGTCAGATGCAGACCGTCGGGATTGACCCGGTGCCAGTATTTTGCGGTGATGAAATGACCCAGAGGGTACTTGTAATTGTGAGCAGCCAGCTTGGGATAGCCGGAGGTGCCGGAGGTGAAGAACATCAGCATGGGATCCGATCCGCAGGGGGCATCCTCAGTCCGCTGATAATGGCTGCTGAACATGGTAAATTCGTCGTTAAAGTCGTGCCAGCCCTCCCGGCTGCCGCCTACCAGCAGCTTATGCTCCAGA
>JAZNLP010000130.1:0-6029 GCA_045579165.1 Faecousia sp. | reverse complement strand
GGCGCAGACGGCATCAGTCTTATTAACACACTTCTTGGTATGCGGATCGACCTGCGAACCAAGCGCCCCATTATCGCCAACACCATGGGCGGTTTCTCCGGCCCGGCTATTTTCCCGGTTGCTGTGCGGATGGTATACCAGGTCGCCCACGCTGTAAAGATCCCCGTTGTGGGCATGGGCGGCGTTTCCAGCGCTGAAGATGTGATCGAGATGATGCTGGCAGGCGCGACCGCTGTGGAAGTTGGCGCTGCCAACCTTGTAAACCCATATATCTGCCGTGATATCGTCCGGAAGCTGCCGGAGGTCATGGAAAAATATCAAATCAACACCCTGGAAGAGATTATTGGAGGCGTAAAGTAATGGGTAAAGATGTAATCGTAGCATGTGATTTTTCTTCCGCTGAGGCAACCTTTGCTTTTCTGGACAAGTTTACCGGCCGCAAACCCTTCGTGAAGATCGGCATGGAGCTTTACTATGCCGAAGGCCCCAGCATCGTTCGGGAGATCAAGTCCCGGGGTCATAACATCTTTTTGGACCTGAAGCTGCATGATATCCCCAACACCGTGAAAAAGGCTATGTCCGTTCTTCGGAATCTGGATGTAGATATCACCAACCTCCATGCTGCCGGCGCTACTGCCATGATGAAAGGCGCGCTGGAGGGCCTGACCCGGGAAGACGGCACTCGTCCCCTGCTGATCGCCGTTACCCAGCTGACCTCCACCGACCAGGAGACTATGGAGCGGGATCTGCTGATCAAAGAGCCTATTGACCAGGTGGTCATGCACTATGCCGAGACTGCGAAAAACGCAGGTCTTGACGGCATTGTCTGCTCTCCTCTGGAGGCCGGTAAGGTACATGAGCGCTGTGGCGCGAACTTCCTGACCATCACCCCCGGTGTTCGGTTTGCTGACGGCGATGTGGGTGACCAGAAGCGTGTCATGACCCCCGCAGCTGCCAAGGCCATCGGCTCTGACTATATCGTCGTGGGTCGTCCCATCCCCGCCGCTGCCGATCCTGTTGCCGCTTACGAGCGCTGCATTGCAGAATTTGTTGATTAAGGAGAAAGATATGGAAGCCTATAAGAGAGAATTTATCCAGTTCCTGCAGGATGCAGGGGTGCTGAAGTTCGGTGATTTCACCGCAAAATCCGGCAGAAAGATCCCCTATTTTGTCAACGCCGGCATGATCAAGACCGGTGACCAGATCTCCAAAATGGGTGAGTTTTATGCTAAGGCTTATGCCGATAAGCTTGGCAACAGGAAAGCTGTCCTGTACGGACCTGCCTACAAGGGCATTTCTCTTTCGATTTCCGCCGCGGTTGCCCTTTCCAAGAATGGTCTTGACCTGCCTTTCTTCTTTAACCGCAAAGAAGTGAAGGATCACGGCGAAGGTGGCGTTTTTGTGGGCTATGTGCCCCAGGCCGGTGAGGAGATCGTCATCATTGAGGATGTCATTACCGCAGGAACGGCGATCCGTGAGAGCATGGAGATCCTGAAGCACCTGGAAGGCACGAAGGTCATCGCCACCTTCATCATGGTTGACCGGAAAGAAAAGGGTCAGACCGAGAAGGGCGCTATGCAGGAGATCGAGGAGCAGTTCTCCTTCCCTGTCTACTCCGTTGTGGATGTGTACGATATCATCGAGTATCTGGAAGAAGACCCGGCTAACGAAGAAAATGTGACCCGGATCAAAAATTACCTTGCTGTGAACGGAGCGAAATAATATGAGAAGTCTGATCAGTATTCTTGATCTGTCCGTAGAGGAACTGGATCAGCTCATTGCCTGCGCCAAGGACATTATTGCCCATCCCGAAAACTATTGGGATAAGTGCGCCCACAAGAAGCTGGCCACCTTGTTCTATGAGCCCTCTACCCGCACCCGCTTGAGCTTTGAAGCTGCCATGCTGGAGCTGGGCGGCAGCGTTCTGGGCTTCAGCGAAGCTTCCTCATCATCCGCCGCAAAGGGTGAGAGCGTTGCGGACACCGCCAAAATGATCAGCTGCTATGCGGACATCGCTGCCATGCGCCACCCCAGAGAGGGCGCGCCCTATGTAGCAGCCCAGGCGGCTACCATACCTTTCATCAACGCCGGTGACGGCGGACACAACCACCCCACTCAGACCTTGACGGATCTTCTGACCATTTCCCGGGAAATGGGTCGGCTGGACAACCTGACCATCGGTCTGTGCGGCGATCTGAAGTACGGCAGAACTGTCCACTCCCTTGTGGAGGCCATGAGCCGGTATGAAGGTATCCGTTTCGTTTTGATCTCCCCTAACGAGCTGAGAATGCCCAGCTTTATCCGCGACAATGTGTTAAACAGGCACAACATCCCTTATACGGAGATCACTTCTTTAGAAGAAGCCATGCCCCAGCTGGATGTTCTGTATATGACCCGTATTCAGCGGGAGCGGTTTGACGACCCCAAGGACTATGACCGTCTGAAAGACAGCTATATTCTCGACCCGGAGAAGATGGCTCTGGCAAAGGAAAAGATGTGTGTCATGCATCCCCTGCCCCGGGTCAACGAGATCAGCGTCAAGGTGGACACCGATTCCAGAGCCGCCTATTTCCGCCAGGCGCTCAACGGCAAATATATGCGAATGGCGCTGATCCTCAAGCTTATGGAAGAAGCAAAAAACCCCCAAAAGGAAGAACGGGATACCGTGGATCTTGTGTACGATCGGGTCTGCACCAATTCCAAGTGCATTTCCGCTGTGGAGCAGGAGCTTCCGCAAATTTTCAAGCTCACTGACAAGGCGGCAAATGTCCACCGCTGCATCTACTGCGAACAAAAGGGATAAGGAGGCTGTTTTTATGGAGATCACCGTTGGTATGAAAGCGAAGGTTTCCAGCCTTGTTGAAAAGGAAGACACCGCCCTGCAGGTCGGTTCCGGCAGTCTATTGGTGTATGCCACTCCCTGCATGGCGGCATTGATGGAAGGCGCGGCTTGCGAGGCAATCGCAGAAGCAGTCCCAGAGGATCAGACCACCGTAGGTATTGAGCTGAATCTGCAGCACACTGCCGCAACTCCCGTTGGGCTGGAGGTTTGGGCAGAGGCTGAGGTCACCGCTGTGGAGGGCAAGATCATCAGCTTCCAGATCCAGGCCTTTGACGAAGCCGGACAGATCGGCACAGCTACCCATAAGCGGGCTCTGGTCAATTCCCAGCGTTTTCTGGAGAAGACCTACAGCAAGCTGTAAAAACCGCATAAATAATGGCGTGTTGCAAAATGCAACACTCCTTTTTTATTAAATTTCCTGCCGGCCTTCCAATGCGCGGGAGAGCGTTACCTCATCGGCATATTCCAGCTGACTTCCCACGGGTACACCGTAAGCAAGTCTTGTCACCTTGACCTCCATAGGCCGCAGGAGACGGGAAATATACATCGCCGTGGCTTCGCCCTCAGTATCCGGGTTAGTGGCCATAATGACCTCTCTGACCTGTCCTGTGCCCACCCGGAGCAACAGCTCCCGGATCTTAATATCATCCTGGGTCACATGGTTTAAGGGACTGATCACACCGTGAAGCACATGGTAAACGCCGTTAAATTCCCGGCTACGCTCCATGGCGATCACATCTCTCGCCTCAGCCACCACGCAAATGACACCCTTATCCCGGGTATCGTCATCGCAGATGGGGCAGATCTCCCGATCTGTAAGATTCTGACAAACCGGGCAGGTATGCACCGTACATTTTGCCGCAATAATGGAATCGGCAAAATTCTGAGCATCCTCCATAGGAAGGCTCAGCACATAAAAGGCAAGCCGCTGAGCAGTTTTTCCGCCGATTCCGGGAAGTCTGGCGAACTGGTCAGCAAGGTCCTGCAGCGCTGCGGGAAAATACAGCATAGCGCCTCCTTAGAACAATCCACCCAGATTCAGACCGCCGGTCAGTCTGGACATGTTGCTGGCTGCATCCGCATCAGCGGTACGCATCGCCTCATTCACCGCGGCGATGACCATATCCTGCAGCATTTCCACATCATCGGGATCGACGGCTTCGGGCTTGATCTGAAGATCCACCAGCTCATGCTTGCCGTTGACCGTAGCCGCAACCATTCCGCCACCGGAGGCGGAGGTGTAAGTTTTGGTCTCCTGCTCCTGCTGCATTCTCAGCAGCTCCTGCTGCATTTTCTGGGCCTGCTTCATCATCGCAGCCTGATTCATTCCACCGGGCATACCCCGGAAATTATTCTTCGCCATGGTGATTCTCCTATCTCAATTATCCTTGATCTTAACAATGTCGCTGTGGGAACGGCCAAATTGCATCAGCTGTTCCATCCGGGCGCTGTCCTGTGCGCTGGCAGACCGGTCCTCAGCGCGAGCAGAAACCGGGCGATTCAAGATCGTTGATGCTTTTCTGCCTACCAGCGAAAGCACCTCCGGTTTATTTACCATCTGCTTGGTAAAGTCATTGGAGCAGTATAGCACAACCGTATTACCTTTCAGAACGCCAGTCACAGGTGCATTGGCCGTTGCGGCAAAGAATCCGGAAAGGGGCGGGCGCAGCTCCTGCCGAATGGCAGAAACAAGCTCCGTCCAGAATCCCACCGGTGTATCCTCAGGCTGTTCTGCCGCTACCTGGGGGCTCTCCGGCGGCACATCCTCGTCAGAGGGTGCAGGGGGTTCTACCGCTACAGTCTCCTCTGCCGGTTTGGCAGGGACACTTGCAGGCACCGCGGTGAAGCTGCCGCTTTTGATCTGTTCTTCCAAGCGGGTCAGCCGGGCATTGATGGACTTGGCATCCAGCTGAAGCTCCGGCTGGCACAGACTGATTATACAAAGTTCCGCATCCAGCCTGCGGCTGGCGCTACGGGTGAAGCGGGACATGGTATCTTCGATCCTCTCCATCATCCGGATCAGTTCTCCGGTAGAGACGGATTTCGACAGACTAACTACCTCCGAATCTGATACCACACCGGAAAGCATGGTAACAGCGCTGTCCGGGGCGGTTTTCATCACCAAAAGGTCACGGGTAAGGCAGGCGAGCTCGTCCATCAGCGCGCCCAGATCCTTGCCCTCCGTGTAGAGCCGGTTAAAAAGCTCCAACGCGCTGCGGGTATCATGGGCAGCTATGTAGCCCATCAGTTCCCCACACCGCCGCTCTCCGGCGATGCCCAGGCACGCATAAATCCGCTCCGCGGTCAATTCACCGACTGTAGCGGACGCGCACTGGTCCAGCAAGCTTAAGGCATCCCGCAAGCCACCGTCGGCAATTCTTGCCAGGACTCTTGCCCCACTGTCATCCAGATCGATCTTCTCCTGGTACGCAACATACTGCAGTCTTGCAGCGATATCTTCCTGAGAAATTCTGCGGAATGAGAAGCGCTGACACCGGGAAAGAATGGTGGCAGGAACTTTGTGCAGCTCCGTGGTCGCCAAAATAAACAAAAGATGCTCCGGCGGCTCTTCAATGATCTTCAGCAGGGCATTAAATGCCGGAATGGAAAGCATATGGACTTCGTCGATGATATACACCCGCATACGAACCTGGGAGGGCGTATACACCGCATCGTCCCGCAGGTCACGGACATTGTCCACGCCGTTATTGGACGCAGCATCGATCTCCAAAACATCCATACAGGAGCCGGCATCGATAGCACGGCAAGCCTCACAGCAGTTGCAGGGGTTTCCGTCCTTGGGATTTAGGCAGTTGACCGCCTTTGCAAGAATCTTGGCGCAGCTTGTCTTGCCAGTACCCCGAGAGCCGGTAAACAAGTATGCGTGGCTCATTTTACCACTGACAAGCTGGGTCTTGAGGGTTTGCGTCACTGCCAGCTGCCCCGCCACATCATCAAAGGTCTGAGGGCGGTATTTGCGGTATAAAGCTTGATAAACGGACATAACCGTCCTCCTTTCTTAATATGCAGGCAGAAATGTGGACCGGCTCATAACAAGATCGCACACCCACATTTGAACCTGCTGAATACCCGAAACCTGCGCAGCCAGCTCAGGAACGGCAGCCCCACGGCACACGAAAAGATCCGCTTAATGCTGCTTGGTTCCCCACCTGACATGGTTCACGGG
>JAZNLP010000129.1:0-3240 GCA_045579165.1 Faecousia sp. | reverse complement strand
GTATCAATGATCACATGATCCCCGGGCTGCAAGGTAAGTCCCGCCGGGTCGAAGAAGTACACCTTCTGCCCGGGCCGGAACTGGATATCCACCACTTCTACAGTGGGGGTTACAGTTTCGTTCATGGTTTTCTCCTTATATCGCTTCTCTTTATTTCAGCTGCCAGAGCAGCCAGCCGCAAACAGCGCCGGTGGAAACATTTCCCTGGGCGTATTCAATGGCGGTCTGGAGTCTGGAAATTCCGTCCATCAGCTCCCGGGCGCTTCTAAGTCCCGCCACATCCCGGGCAAGACTGCCTGCAGCCGTACCGGCTGCCCGGCAGGCCAGCGCCTCTTCCAGCACCGACAGCCATTGCTCCAATGTGGTCAAAAACTGATTTCTGGGCATTTTCTCCATGGAAGTAAAGGTCTGCAGCAGTTGCAGCTGATCCCGGCGGCTGTAGCCCTCCAAAAAGCTTTGGGTCTGGGGCAGCATCGCGCCGCCTGCGCTGAGGATCTGCCGGGCCTGTCCCAAAAAGCCGCCGCTGCGCCGGACCGCGGCAGACAGATCTGCCTCCTCAGCCTGGGGAAATTCCTTTTGCAGCGCTGCGGTCAAAGTCTGCTGATCCAGCGGCTGTAACGCCAGCTCTACGCACCGGGAGCGCACCGTTGGCAGCAGCTTCTCCGGATTGTCCGTCAGCAGCAGAAACACGCCGTATGCCGGCGGTTCTTCCAGCACCTTCAAAAGCGCATTCTGGCCGGGGACACCCATATCCTGCGCCCGGGGAAACAGATAGATCTTATAATCTGACTCGTTGGGCTGGATATACATATCCGCTCTGGCGGAACGGATCAGCTCCACAGGAACGGTCTTTTTCTCCGGGTCATCCACGGTGATAAAGTCCGGATGATTGTCCCCCAGCAGCTTGCGGCAGCTGGTGCAGGACAGGCAGGGCTTTTTCTGCCCGGCGCACAAAATGGCTGCTGCCAAAAGCTTTGCCAAGGTATGCTTTCCGGAGCCTTCCGGCCCGCTGATCAGGTAGAAGTGGGAAATATGGCCATTTTCCAGACTGCGGCTCAGCTTCTGCTTCAAAAGCTGGTTCCCAAGCAAGGTCTCAAAGCCCATAGTTTCCCTCCTCAAAATGATATTATAACATAGTTTTCAGGTTTTGCACAGTAGAAAATTTTTCGTGTTGTCTTCAAATTTCAGTTTGTCGAGCTGACAAAAAGCATTTCGTCATTCCGAGCCAGCCCGCAGGCTGGCGTGGGAATCCCGTGGTTAATGGGAAAAAGCAACGAAACCCGCTCAAAAAACTTACGGGATTGCCACGTCGGCCCCTAAGGCCTCCTCGCAATGACGGATAGATAAACCCCAATTTATCGATTAACCCCACAGGGCGGACAGCATGGGAATGACCTGCTTTTTCCGGCTCATAATGCCGGGCAGGAATGCGGTGTTTTCCTTGGGACTTACATTAAACGCCTGCCGGATCACTTCGTCGTCGCCCAGATAGATGATCTGGGTGCCTTCCAGCAGCACATCGGTGAGCATCAGCAGTACCATGGAGAAGCCCTGCTTCTGCTTCAGCTGGGTCATCAGCGTCAGGAACTCTTCCTTACGCTCCAGCATCTTGGGGCTGTCCACGCAGGTGATCTGGGAAACCGCCAGATCGTAGCCGGCGATGTGGAACTCCTTATAGTCGCTCATCAGCAGATCCTTGGCAGTCCTGCCCTCCATAGAGGCGGAGAAGATCTGTCTGCCCAGCTCCTCCAAAGAAACATTGGCGATCCGCGCCATTCTCTCCGCCATGCGGATATCCCGGTCGGTGCAGGTGGGAGATTTGAACATGACCGTATCGGAAAGGATCGCGGCTGCCATCATGCCCGCCATATTCTCCGAGGGCATCAGACCCCGATCCTGGAACATGCCGGCGATGATGGTATTGGTAGAGCCCACAGGCTCGTTGCGGACATAAATGGGATTGGGAGTCTGGATATCCGCCAGCCGGTGGTGGTCGATGATCTCCAGGATCTCCGCCTCCTCCAGACCGGGAACAGACTGGGCTGCCTCGTTATGATCCACCAGCACCACCCGCTTTCTTCTGGGGCGCAGCAGGTGATACCGGGTGAGAATGCCCACCACCTGCTCATTTTCATCCAAAACGGGATAGCTGGAATCTCTGTGTTTGAGCATGGTCTCCCGGACATCGTCCACCCGATCCTCCAGATGGAAGCAGATCAGATCGGTGGTGCGGCAGATCCGCCCCACGGGGGTGGACTGGAAGATCTTCCGCATGGTGCGGTAAGCATCATAAGGTGTCGCGATCACGCAGGTGGTGGTTGGGAGCTTCCGCAGCTCCTCAGAAAGCTCCGTCTGGCACAGCACCAGACAGCACACATTCATCTCCAGCGCCCGGCGGATCATATCCGGCTGGTCGCCGCAGATGATGATGGAATTGGGCTCGTTAAACAAAAGGTTTGTCCGGCTTTGGGGCAGCGCCACGGTCACAGTACCGGAGATCAGGTCGGTATTCTCGCCGGCCTCGTTGATGACCTTGCCCTCCAGCACGGAAAGCACATTGAAAAGAGGTACGCTGTCCAGCCGGCCGGCATTGACCAGGGACATATTATAATTCGCCACATCCTCCCGGGACAGCATGCCGTAAAGCGTGCCGTCCTCGTTGGACACCGGGATCGCAGGAATAGCGGAATGCTCACCCAGAACCTTCCACGCTCTTCCCATGGTGACAGCGGCAGAAAACACAGGCGGCTTATCAAAATCCAGATCCCGAACCTGGGTGTGCATGCTGTGCAGCTGCCGGGGCGGCTGGAAGCCGAACCGGTCCAGCACAGACTGGGTCTCATCGGAGACCCGACCTAAGCAGGCGGCTTCATATTCCCGGTTGCCGATAGCGTTACGCAGGGCTGCATAGGCCATTGCGGCGACAATGGAGTCTGTATCCGGATTGCGGTGGCCGGTAACATAAATAGTGTCCATAGGACGACCTCCTTAATTGGTGCGCTCCGCGGCAAAATATACAAACACTTATTATCATTATACCTATATTCTAATAAAATAGCAAGACAAAATCAAAGGCGAACCTGTCGAGCCCTTGCATTTTCCCTTTTGCGCGGTACAAAAAACAGGACATTTTATGGGAATCTTCACGAATACGCCGGTATCGCCCCGGCGATACCGGCTGCGGCTACCGGGCAAAAGCAAAAACCACCCCCCCCGATGGGGGGGCGGGGTTTTTTTTGG
>JAZNLP010000128.1:0-6269 GCA_045579165.1 Faecousia sp. | reverse complement strand
ATCGGCCAGGGCAAGGACAGCGTCAAGGCCTATCTGATGGAGAACCCCGAGATCGCCGAGCAGGTGGAAGCACAGGTGCGTCAGAATCTGATGTCCTCCAGCGCTGCAGAGTCCAAAGCCCCTGCAAGACCTGCAGAGCGGGCAATCACCGTCAGCGCTGACGATTTTAACGATGAGGATTGATAAGCTTTCCGCCGCACCTGACCGCACAGGAAGATATCGGGTAAGCTTTGACGATGGCAGCACATTGCGTCTGTACCGCCAAACTGTGGAAGATTTCGGCCTGTTCGCAGGAATGGAATTGTCTGAAGAGGACTGTCAGAGGCTGCATACCGCAGCCGGGCAGATGTCCGCAAAAATGCGGGCTGTACGGATTGTAGCTGCCACCGGGGTTTCTAAAAAAGACCTTCAGCAACGCTTGATCCGAAAAGGGGAGGACCCCGTTCATGCCAGCGAAGCTGTTGCATGGATGGAGCAGCTGGATCTCATTGATGACCGCAAAACAGCGGAGCAGGTAGTATCCGGCTGTATCCGCAAGGGCTACGGCCTTGCGCGAGCAAAGCAGGCCTTGTATGAAAAGCGGATCCCCAAGGAATTGTGGGAGGAAGCCCTATCTGAATATCCGGATCAACAGGATAAGATTTTAGAGTACCTGCAAGCAAAAATGCCCGAATGCCCGGATGACCGTCAGGTTCGCAGAGTAATCGACGCGCTGCTTCGTAGAGGGCATTCTTATTCTCAAATCAGGAAAGCCTTAGAGCAGCTTTCTCTGGATACCAACGAATTCCGGGAGGAATAGCATGGCAAATATCGGTTTTATCTCCCTTGGCTGCGCCAAAAACCAAGTGGACTGTGAGCGAATGATGTACCGCGTCCGGGAAGCCGGGCATACTGTCTGTGAAGGCATTGTTGGCTGTGATGTGGTCGTCATCAACACCTGCGGTTTTATTGATTCGGCAAAATCTGAGGCAATCGACTTTATTTTGCAGACCGCAGCCTTAAAGGCACAAGGCCAGGTAGGGAAAATCCTGGTTACCGGCTGTCTTTCCCAGCGGTATCAACAGCAGATCCTGGAAGAGCTGCCGGAGGTAGACGGTCTGCTTGGCACCGGCAGCTACACGGAGGTCGTTCCGGCGATCGAAGCGCTTCTTAATGAAGAGGCTGTATGCGACTTTGCCTCTATCGACACCCCAGAACAGGAAACTGGGCGTATCTTGACCACGCCGGAGCACTATGCATACCTGAAGATCGCGGAAGGCTGCGACAACCGTTGCGCCTACTGTATCATTCCTTACCTGCGGGGCAAATACCGCAGTCGGCAGATGGACGATATCCTTTATGAGGCCCGTCTGTTGGCAGATGCGGGGGTTAAAGAGCTGATCGTGGTCGCTCAAGACACCAGCCGTTACGGCACGGATCTACCCGGTCACAAGCGGCTTCTCCCACAGTTATTGGAAGAACTTTGCAAAATTGACCGTTTTCGTTGGATTCGCATCCACTACACCTATCCCGATGAGATCGACGACGAACTGATCGATGTGATCGCTCGGGAAGAAAAGATCGTAAAATATCTGGATATTCCCATCCAGCACTGCAACAGTAGCATCTTGAAGCTGATGAACCGAAGAGGGGACAGTAAGATGCTCAAAGCGCTGTTTTCTAAGCTTCGCGCGCGCATTCCCGGCCTGGTCCTGCGTACAAGCATTATCACCGGCCTGCCCGGAGAAGATGAAGATGCTTTTGAAGAGCTTTGTGTTTTCCTGAAGGAGCAGAAGCTGGAGCGCGTCGGTGCATTTGCATTTTCTCCGGAGGAGGGGACCCCGGCAGCTGAAATGGAGCACGTGGATGCTTCCGTTGCCCAGCAGCGGGCGGAAATGGTGGAATCCATTCAGTCGAGGATCATGGACAGTTACAACCAATCCCTCATCGGTACGGTGCAGGATGTGTTGGTAGATGGCTATGATGAGGAATTCCAGCAGTACTTCGGTCGTACTTATGCCGACTCTCCGGAGATCGACGGCAGAGTCTGGATTGCGTCTGATAGTGATCTTTCCGTGGGCGATTTTATTCAGGTCACCGTTGACGGTCTTGTAGAAGGCGAGCTTTCCGGCTATATTGTGGAGGATTAAGGTTATGACACTAGCAAGCAAGATTACTTTGGTGCGGGTAGCATTCATACCCGTGTATATGATCCTGATGTACCTCAGCGGCGGGCAGCCCGGCCTTTGGATGTGGCTTGCGCTGGGTGTATTTATCCTTGCCAGCCTTACTGACTATGTGGACGGCGAGGTCGCCAGAAAACAAAATCAGGTTAGCGATTTCGGCAAGTTCCTTGACCCACTGGCTGACAAGCTTTTGGTGATCGCAGCCATGACTGTATTTTGCCAGTGGGGCATGATGCCTGCATGGGCGCTGATGCTTGTTTTGACCCGGGAGTTTGCGGTCACCGGACTGCGGCTGATCGCTGTAGGAAAGGGCAATGTGATCGCAGCCGGCTGGAGCGGTAAGGTAAAGACCGCCGCTACCATGGTCGGATTATGCGTCTGGATGGCTTTTCCCACAGTTGAAATTCTTGGGGTGCTGGTAACAGGAATTATCGTCATTACCACCGTTTATTCCGGCATAGAATACTTTGTTCAGAACTGGAAGTGCCTTTGGGATTAAGAAAAAGTCTGACACTGAAATGGAAGGTGATCCTATGAAAAAATTCGTTGATCCGTTTGATTACGCAGGGGATATCTGTAAAGCTATGAAAACAGGAATCCTGCTGACTACCAAGTCCGGAGATAAAGTAAACACCATGACCATCGGCTGGGGAACTGTGGGCATTGAATGGGGAAAGCCTATTTTCATCGCTTTTGTTCGTGAGAGCCGCTTTACAAAGCAGCTCCTGGAGGAAAACGGAGAGTTTACCGTTAACATCCCTGTGGGTGAGATCGATAAGAATATTCTGGGCTTCTGCGGTACCAAGTCCGGCCGTAATCTGGATAAGTTCGCCCAGCTGAACCTGACGGAAGAAGCGCCGGAAGAGATCTCCGTTCCCGGCATTGCTCAGCTGCCGCTTACTTTGGAATGCAAGGTGCTGTATAAGCAACAGCAGGATCTGAACGCGATCCCGGAGGATATTCTGGAGCGATATTACCCTCAGGATGTGGATGGTTCTGCGCCCGGCTGCAATCGGGATTATCACATTGCTTATTACGCCCAGATCCTCAGCGCCTATTTGATTGAAGAATAAGCATAGCCCGGAGCTTAACTCCGGGCTGTTTCTTTTACAGATCCATAGCTGGATTCATATAGTAAACATTCTTTTGGTTCAGCTTTTCACGCAGCTGCTGCAGGGATTCTCCAAAGCGCTGGAAGTGTACGACTTCACGCTCCCGGAGGAATTTGATCACATCGTTCACATCCGGATCATCGGACAACCGCAGGATGTTGTCATAGGTCACCCGGGCTTTTTGTTCGGCACCCAGATCCTCGCACAGATCGGCAATCGGATCTCCTTTGACCTGCATGGTAGCCGCTGTCCAGGGCGTACCAGAAGCAAACGTGGGATAGACACCAAGGGTGTGATCTACAAAATACTGCTCAAAAGGCGTACCTTGAATGTCCTTATCCTTCAGATTTCTGGTCAGCTGATGGACAATGGCGCCCACCATCTCCAGGTGGCCCAATTCTTCCGTGCCGATGTCTGTCAAAAGGCCCTTTTGCTCATCAAATGGCATAGAATAGCGCTGGGAAAGATACCGAAGGGATGCGCCCAGCTCGCCGTCCGGTCCACCGTACTGGCTGATGATGATCGATGCCAGCCTGGGATTTGGGCAGGCGATCTTCACAGGATACTGGAGTTTTTTATTATAAATAAACATACTTAGCCCTCCTTATTTCCGGCATATTCCCAAGGCCAGGGATCATCCAGCCAGGAGTAGTTCTTGTCATCTGCCGGCATCGTATGATTCAGCGGCTTGCATTCTTCCGTGTATGCCATCATCGCCTTGTGCAAAAGCTTCTGGTAGCCTCTGTATAGCTCCAGAGCCTCTTTATCCTCGGGATGGGTATCCAGATAGAGCGCCAGCTCCTGAACCGCAAATCCAAGCACTTGCAGCTCGCTGGAGGGTGTTACCGGCTTCTCCTTTTGGTTGACCATTCCCATGAAAGGCAGATCCAGACCCGGGTACAGTGTGCCCCGGATCATGCCCTTGCGGGGTTCATACTTTGGCGGATTTTCCATTTGAAAGGGAACATAGGGGTTAGCAAGGGGTGCTGCCGGTGGCAGTTTTCCCAGGTTACCGTCCCATTGTCGTTTCTTGGTATCCAACTCGATTCCTCCAATCATTTTGCTTTGAAACCGTCGTTTCGGGTCATTCTATGCCGGAAGATCGGAGTTTGTTCATTTGCCTTACATGAAACGCATAGGATAACCCGAGGTGTTGTCCATGAAGGGAAGCAAAATCATCGGTATGATCCCGTTTTATCTCCTTGCGGCTATCTTGACCATCGCCCTGGCGCAAACCGGAAGCAAAACCGTCACTACCATAGCCAGCTCCAGGCCCGTACAGCGGGAGCACCGCATTATCATCGATGCTGGCCACGGCGGTGTTGATGGTGGCGCAACATCCTGCACCGGTATTTTGGAAAGCGCCTTTAATCTGCAGATCGCCCTGCGGCTGGATGATTTAATGCATCTTTTAGGCTATGAGACCGTAATGATTCGCAGGACGGATGTATCCATTTACACAGCAGGTGAGACCATAGCGGCGAAGAAAATATCGGATCTGAAAGAGCGGGTGCGGATCGTTAACGAGACAGAGGATGCTCTGCTGATCAGCATTCACCAAAATACCTTCTCAGACAGCCGTTACAGCGGCGCACAGGTTTTTTACGCGCCAACAGGGGACAGCAGGGAGCTTGCACAGCGACTTCAGTCATCGCTGGTGGAAACTGTAAACGTAGGGAGCAACCGGCACTGCAAAAAGGCAGACGGTGTCTATCTGATGAACCACATTGAGCAGCCCGGGGTACTGATCGAGTGCGGGTTCTTGTCCAATCCGGAGGAAGAAGCGAAATTGCGCTCAGATGAGTACCAGAAGAACTTATGCTGCGTCATCGCTTCCGGCATTAGCGAATTTTGCGGAAAGTCTTGAAAATATGGGGTTTTTATACTATAGTATCAGTATCCGGGATTGCCCAGAGATACCAACACAGAAGGGTAGAGGTAGCGCGCAATGGCTAAAACAAAAACATTTTTTTACTGCACGAACTGCGGTAACGAGACACCAAAATGGATGGGGCGCTGCCCGGGATGTGGCGCGTTTAATACCATGGAAGAGCATGTTGAAAAACCTGCTGCTTCCAGAAGCTTTACCCCTGTTGATAGATTAAACAGAATGCCTCAACGCATTTGTCAGGTGGACAGCGACGATGAGATCCGCTTTTTTACCGGGATGGGTGAACTTGACCGGGTTCTGGGCGGCGGCGCTGTAGCAGGCTCTCTGGTGCTTGTGGGCGGTGCGCCTGGTATCGGCAAATCCACACTCCTTCTGCAGATCTGCGATCAGCTGTGTCAGCAGCGCCGGGTGCTGTATATTTCCGGCGAGGAAAGCGAGCGGCAGCTGAAGCTCCGGGCACAGCGCCTGAATGTGTCACCTGAGGAGCTGCTGATCCTTTCAGAAACACGGCTCTCCAGTATCCTGGAAGCCGTTGAGCAGGCAAAGCCGGATATTCTGATCGTCGATTCCATCCAGACTCTTTGCAACGAAGAAAATGAGTCCGCACCGGGTAGTGTATCCCAGGTAAAGGACTGTACCATGACCATGATGCAGCTGAGTAAACAGCAGGGAATCACGGTATTTGTGGTGGGCCATATCAATAAAGACGGAAATATCGCAGGACCTAAGGTTCTGGAACATATGGTCGACTGCGTGCTGTATTTTGAGGGTGATCCCAACTCCAGTTACCGGCTTCTCCGGGCTGCAAAGAATCGGTTTGGCTCTACCAATGAGATCGGTGTATTTGAAATGGGAGATTCCGGTCTGATCGAAGTCCCGAATCCATCACAGATGTTGCTGGATGGCCGTCCCGCTGGCGCCAGCGGTACATGTGTAGCCTGCGTCATGGAGGGGACACGGCCTGTGCTGGCAGAAGTTCAGGCTCTTGTGAGCAAGACAAGCTTCAACGTGCCCCGCAGAACCGCTGACGGCTTTGATTTTAACCGGGCAGCGCTGTTGATCGCCGTGGCTGAGAAGCGCGCCGGACTGAAGCTTAGTGTG
>JAZNLP010000127.1:0-3892 GCA_045579165.1 Faecousia sp. | reverse complement strand
GATTGCCGCGTCGCTTCGCTCCTCGCAATGACGAGTTTATTGCTGCTGCTTGCGACACACCAATTATACACCGTTGCCGAGGTATTTCCGGTCCCAGTCGCCGTCAAACAGCGCGCCGCCCCGATCCATGGGACAGCCCTGCTCCAGATCGTCCGCCAGCTCCCGCAGCAACGGCGTCGGCTCTAAGCACTCCAGATAAAACTCCGGCAGCGCGTCCTCGCCCAGCCGAACACCCAGCAGCGCGCCGGTGACGGCGCCCACCGCGGCACTTCTGCCGGAATGGTTCACCGCGGTGATGATGGCAGCGTCGAAATCCCCGTGGCAGGTCATGCAGGCATAGGCAGCGCCTGCCAGCACCTCTGCCGCGGTGACGCACCGCAGCTGCTCCATGGCCTCCATCTGGGTAATTTTATCGGATTTTGCAAGGCTTTCCGCCATATTCAGCAGCTCCCAGATGTGGGTGGTCTGGGGGTACTGGCTGCCAAACTGCAGCTGCACCGCGTCCGCCGTCTGGCGGATCAGCTCATGGGGTGTCAATAGCGGCTGCTGCAGCATCAGACTAATGGCATGGGTCAGCACAGCGGCGGATAAAAACGCCTCCGGGTCGCCATGGGTCAGCGCCACCGCCTCCGCCGCCAGACGGTCCGTTTCCTCCTGGGAAAGGCCCATCTGCCGGCACATCAGCGCAACGGGGATGGCCTGGGTGATGCCGCCGGGATGGTTGGAGCGGTTTTTCGGCTCTTCCATGGTTCCCTGCACCGGACGGTTCAGGGCATCCAGCATCCGGGTGTCCAGACAGTGCCGGCGCTTCAGCTCCGGAACGGTGGTCAGCCAGCAGAAATTCCGCTCGGGGGCGCAGTAATGCTGGGTGCGAGACCACTCCCGCAGGGCAAGACCGATATAGCGCACCAATGGCGCCATGCGTCCCTGCATCTGCCCCCGGGTCATGCCCAAAAGCAAGCCGTTGGCGCAAAATGCCGCCACCTGGGTATAGGAGGTCACATCTGCATAGCCGTTGACAAGATCATAGCCCAAAAGGCCGTTTGGGCCGTAATCCTCGCAGATCTCCGTTAAGCTTTTGCTGTCCACGGTATAGCCCATGGCATCGCCCACAGCCATGCCCAGCAGCGCGCCCCGGAAAAATGTCAGTTCTTTGCCCATAATGCGTCCCTCCTTACAGTTTTTATACCATTATTATAGCTTAAAGCAGAGAAATTGCAAGAAAAATATGCCCTTTTCCCGGATATGTGATTTGAGTTTATGGGGCAGATAAAAACACCACGTCATTCCGAGCCAGTGCTCACACTGGCGTGGGAATCCCGTGGTTAGAAGGGTGTTCCAAACGCTACGGGATTGCCACGTCGCCTAACGGCTCCTCGCAATGACGTGTTTTTTCTAACCTGCTACAAGCAAAACCGGGCTGACGAAAGTCAGCCCGGCAGCTTTTTTACACACCTGCCAGAACCCCGGCACAGCGCTTATATTCCTGAAACAGCTTCTGATACACAGGGCTTCTGACCGGGTCGGGAGAAACCACCCGATCCTGCACCGCCAGTTTCCGGTAGCCTTCCTCCATGGTGCTGTAAATGCCGCAGCCGTAGCCCGCCATCACCGCCGCGCCCACGCAGGCCAGATCCGCCACCTCGGGGATCCGCACCGGCAGACCGGAGATGTCCGCCATCAGCTGACACCAGATGGGGCTGCGGGTAGCGCCGCCTGCCAGCTTCAGACCTTCCTTGGAGGGCTTGGTCTTGAAGGATTCCATCAGCCACAGGATCTGGAACGCCACGCCCTCCATGATCGCCCGGGCCATGTGGTACTTATCATGGGACAGATCCAATCCCACAAAGGAAGCCTTGGTAAACTTGGTGGTATCCGTAGACCGGCCGGAGAAGGGATAGAAGAACAGGCCGTCCTCCGCCGCCCGCCGGGCGCTTACCTGGGCATTGATTTGGTCATAGCTGATCTGGGTGCCGTCGGGCGCTTCCGTCAGATTCCGCCGCCACCACTCCAGACACACACCGCCGGAGGACAATGACAGCAGGCTACCCCACATGCCGGGCACAGCCGCCACAGATTGGGGAAGTCCTGTTTCAAAGGCAGGCTCATCGCCGATGGCGGTGACCACCCAGCTGGTGCCGGAGCCGATGATGATATCCCCGGCATTTACCGCGCCTGCGCCCAATGCCACAGCATACTGATCGTGAGCGCCTGCCACCAGAACACAGTCGGTGGTCAGTCCCAGCTCCCCGGCAGCTTCCCGGGTCAGATTGCCGATGGTCTCACCGGAGCGGAGGATCTTGGGCAGCTTCTCCTCAGAGATGCCGGCAAACTTCAAAAGCGCCGGGTCGTACTTGCCGGTACGGATATCGCCCAGCTGATTGATGCCCAGATCGGACATATCCACCGCGGGAATGCCGGTCATTTTCATGGAAATGTAGTCGGGAACAGACAAGAACCAGGCGGTGTTGGCAAAGAAGCCCGGCTCGTTTTCCCGCATCCAGCGGATCTCGTTTGCCAGCAAGGCGCGGCCAAGACCCCAGCCGGTTTTTTGATACATGACGGAAGTGTCGCCCACTTCCTCCGTAAATGCCTGGCGCTGGGCATCGCAGCGGGTATCGTTCCAGACGATGGCGGGGCGGACGCTCTCGCCGTTTTCATCCATGGGCGCAAAAGTGCCGCCCTGGAGAGAAAGGGATATGGCCTTCACATTTTTCGCCACTTCGGGGTCGGCACAGACTTCCCGGACGGTCTCCACCACGGCGTTCCACCAGTCCTTGGGATTTTGCTCACTCCAGCCTACCTTGGGGTGGTGCAGGTCATAGGGGCGGTATGCCCGGCCCAAAAACGCGCCTTCCGCGTCAAAGAGCAATGTTTTCGTACCGGTAGTGCCCACATCGATACCAAGCAGATACTGCTTCATTATGTTCTCCTCCTGTATCGAACGATTTTTCTATGGCTACAGTTTATCAGCTTTTGACCTCACTGTCAATTATCCCCATGGGCAATTTCCCATTCGGTCTTCTTTACTTTTTCCCGAAAATCTGGTATCCTATAAAAAGTATATCAACTGACCGCTAAGGTGGGAAAAACTATGGAAGACCTGTTTTGCCTGGAATTTTCAAAAAATCAGATTAACGAATTGTCCAGCCTTGCCCTTGCCCACGTGGGCGACGGGGTGTACGAGCTGTTGTGCCGCAGCTATCTGTGCTGCCGGGGAGACCATACGGTGAAGAATCTCCACAAGGACACCATCGCCCTGGTCAACGCCCAGACCCAGGCTGTTTTTGCGGAGAAGCTTCTGCCCCATTTGACCGAGGAGGAGCTTTCCTGGTTCCGCCGGGGCAAAAACGCCCATTCCCACGCGCCCAAGTCCGCCACCGCCAAGGAGTATTCTCTGGCTACCGGACTGGAAGCGCTGTTTGGGGGGCTGTATCTGGCAGGAAGACGGGAGCGGCTGAACCAGCTGTTCCGGCTGATGGTGGAGTGAGCCCAAAGCGCGGACAAGTTTCGTTTGTGTGGAGGTTAGACGGGCCACAAAAAACAACACGTCATTCCGAGCCTGCGAAGCAGGCGTGGGAATCCCGTGGTTAGAAGGTATGTCCAAAAATTTGGGGGATTGCCACGTCAGGCTTACGCCTTCCTCGCAATGACGTGATAGATACCCCAATTTCACAACGGAGGAAAAACCATGGCCTTTGATGCCTTTTATATGAAATGTGTGCTGGAGGAGATCCGGTGTTTAGGCGAATGCCGGGTGGAAAAGCTCCATCAGCCCAGTCGGGACACGGTGATATTGCTGCTCAAGGGCAGGGAAAGCCGGGCACGGCTGCTGCTGGGTCTGAATCCCACAGCGCCCCGGCTGCATCTGACCCAGACGAATCCGGAAAAT
>JAZNLP010000126.1:0-4280 GCA_045579165.1 Faecousia sp. | reverse complement strand
TTATATTATGCGGTATTAGCAGTCGTTTCCAACTGTTGTCCCCCACTGAGAGGCAGGTTTCTCACGCGTTACTCACCCGTTCGCCACTAAACTTACATTCCATTGACCGAAGTCGCTTTCCTGTAAGTCCCGTTCGACTTGCATGTGTTAGGCACGCCGCCAGCGTTCGTCCTGAGCCAGGATCAAACTCTCAAAAAATTGTATCTAAAGCACCGAAGTGCCTCAAATCAAGTTTCCAAGTAATCTGTCTAGCAAATTTACTCAAGAATTTTCGTTGGCTGTTTTCTCAATTCGTACACGAATTATCTTAAACAATCCATTAATTGTCCAAGGTGTTTCTTGTTCGTCTCACATTATTCAATTTACAAGGTGCAGACCGCTCGCCACTTAGCGGTGAGCAAAAAGTATTCTATCACAGGAAAAAACCAATGTCAAGACTTTTTTCGAAGAAGTCTTCAGTTTTTCTTCCGGATAGCCCCCCTCTCCTTACAGGATAGGGACAGCCTCGATATAATAGCAGACACGTTTCTTTTTGTCAAGCGGATTTTTTACTTTTTTACGTGTTTTTTACGTGTCCTATTTCTTGTGTCTGCGACCCCTTTTGCAACCCTAAATATCGCCCACGCAAGTGCGTCATTTTTCCATATATGTGCAATTCGCACAATTTCTTCCACTTCCTATTTTTGACTTCTTTTGTCCAGCGGATCTGTACGTTTACTGCGGTATTTTCTTTTAACCAGTCTCTTACGAAACAGCCCCGGTTCAAAGGGAACGATATAGGACACGCCCAAGCTTTTCAGGCTTGCAAGGTGTAGAATTAGAGCCAACAAGCCGATACCGATACCGGTAAGCCCGATGATTGATGCCAGGACTGCAAGGATAAATCTCCACACGCGGACAGCCGCAGCCATATCCCTGTTTGGCAAAACGAAGCCGCAAATACCAGCAATGCTTACTGCGATCAAAGCAACCGGCGACAATAGCCCGGCTTCTGCTGCAGCAGTACCCACCACGATGCCGCCGATAATGGACACGGAGTTGCCGATACTCTGGGGTAAATGGATTCCGGATTCCTGAAGCAGTTCAAATGCGATCAGCAATCCTAATGTCTCCCACACAGCAGAAAACGGCACTGTCTGTTTGCTGGTCATAATCACATCGTGCAGCATCTCGGGCATCACATGGGGATGATGCACTGTCATGGCAATAAACAGCGCAGGAAGCAGCAAGTCCAGAAACAGGGCAAAAAAGCGCAGAATCCTAACCGCAGAAGCAGAAATAAAATCCCGTCCGTAATCCTCCGGACTATCCATCAAAAAGCCGATATCAACAGGTGCCAGATACCCCACCGGAATGCCGTCCACGAACAGGCCTACCCTGCCTCTGAGCAACCCTTGGCAAAACTTATCAGTCCGTTCAGTATACTGCAGCAGCGGAAAAGATGTCGTTCTCGACCCTGTCACATATTCCTCCACTGCCGCGGGGGTGATGAAGCCGTCTACATCGATGGTGTCAAGTCTGTCCTTCATCCGTGTTACCAGTTCCGGATTCGTCAATCCTTCGATCCAGACAACAGTCACATTGGTCAGGCTTCTTCTGCCCACTTTGGTTTCATAGAGCCGCAAATCCGGCGCGCGGAGATGACGGCGCACCAAGGAAGTGTTGCTGCGAATCGTCTCCACAAAAGCATCTTTTGGCCCTTTTGCCGTATTTTCCACATCCGGTGGAGCGATACTGCGTTTTTCCCCAGTTTTTACCTCAAATGCGATTGCTCCGACTCCCGGAAACAGCACAACGCAAAATCCGTTTACCAGCATAATTGCCACCGTATCCAGATCGTTGCATGGCTTCGCCACGGAATTTACAACAACACCATTTAATGCGCGGCTGTATAAGTCGTTCATATTTTCCCCGGCAAGCTGCTCCATGATCGGCTGAAAAACATATTCCGATGTATCTGCTCCGGAAGTCAGTCCGTCAATCGCATAAGCCTGCAGAGTAAAATTACCGCACTGAAGGGTCCTGGTATTAAAATCTCCTGCCTCTGCGAAGATCTTTCGGATGTTTTCATCGGTCAATTCACCGGGATACATAGGCTCTTTCCTTGGAGTTTCCTGCATAATCCGTCACCTCCGGGGTAGTTTTCCCCTACAAATGGTGGAATATGTGGATTGGATTTGCATTTTTTCCTGTTAGGTGCTATAGTAACCACAATCAGACTATTTCTTAAAGGAGAAATCCTATGTCTTACACCATCGCCGCCATATCCACAGGAAATGTCGTGTCCGCCATTGGCATTTTGCGGCTTTCCGGAGATGACTGCATTCAAATCGCGGATAAGGTCTTTACATTATATAATAAAAGCAGTCTTATGGAGATTGCCGACCGAAAGCTCACTCTTGGCGAGCTTCACGACAGAGAGGGTCGGGTGATCGACCAGTGCATGGCAGTTGTATCCAGAGGACCGAACAGCTATACCGGTGAGAATACGGTGGAATTTCACTGCCACGGCTCCCCTGCCGTGCTGGCATCCGGTCTGGACGCATTGTATCTGGCTGGCGCGAGACCTGCCGGACGGGGTGAATTCACCAAGCGGGCTTTTATTAACGGAAAGCTGGGCCTGACACAGGCTGAAGCTGTGATCGACTTAATTGAAGCAGACACCGCGGATGCCGCAGCCAATGCGGCAGGTCAGGTTGGAGGTGTCCTGCAAAAGAAGCTCTCCCCTATCTATAATGACCTTGTTGACCTATGCAGCCATTTTCATGCGGTGCTGGATTATCCGGATGAGGATATTGCGGATTTCGGTCTTCATAACTACAGTAACACGCTTTGTTCTCACGCAGATGGCCTCTGCGCGCTGCTCAAGACATTCGGTCAGGGGCAGATCCTGCGACATGGCGTGAGCGCTGCCATTGTAGGAAAGCCCAATGTGGGAAAATCCAGCCTGCTGAACGCATTGGCCGGTTACGAGCGGGTCATCGTCACGGAGGTTGCAGGAACAACCCGGGACACCGTTGAGGAAACGGTGATGGTAGGTGCTACCCGGCTTCGTCTCATCGACACCGCCGGCATCCGGCAGACCGATGACAGGATCGAAGCCATGGGTGTAGAGCGTTCCCGCCAGGCTGCAGAAAACGCAGATCTCGTGATTTTTGTATGCGATGGCTCTGCGCCTCTTTCCGAGGAGGATTGGGCTGTGATCGATGTGTGCTGTCAGCACAAAAATGCCATTGCCTTGATCAACAAAGCAGATCTTGGCAGTGTTGTAACGCCAGATGAGCTGCCATTTATGTATGTGATTGAAGTCAGCGCGGAGGATGGCCGCGGGCTGGAGCAATTTGCTGACGCGGTTGACACGATGTTTGCCGGTGAGACCCCCTGCGACGGCTCTATTTTGACCAATCCCAGACAGTTTGATGCCATTCGCCGGGCATACGAAGCCATGCTTCGGTCTATTCAGGCGCTGAATGCGGGGCAAACTCCGGATGCAGTCCTTACGGATGTGGAAGAAGCTATGGAAGCCATGGGCGAAGTCACCGGCGCTACCGTCCGGGAGGATATTACCGCAAGAATTTTTGAACGCTTCTGCGTAGGAAAGTGATACTATGATCTATCTTGACAACTCTGCCACCACAAAGCCTTGCAACGAGGCCGTGGAGGCAATGAATCACGCCCTGACGAAGCTCTGGGCAAACCCCAGCGGTCTTTACGGATTCGGTATCGATGCCGCCCGGGCGCTTCGGGATGCCCGCCATAAGGTCGCAGCCGCTTTAGGAGCTGAGCCGGACAGAGTGTTTTTTACTTCCGGCGGCACAGAGGCGGATAACTGGGCGATTTGCGGAACTGTTAGGCGCTTTGGTAAGAAAAATAAGCACATCGTTACCACCGCCATTGAGCATCATGCGGTTCTGAACTGCATGAAAGAATTGGAATCGCAAGGTTACGAGATAACTTACCTGCAGCCGGATCCTCTGGGGCGTATCACCATAGACGCTCTGAAAGCTGCGCTGCGGCCAGATACGGTTCTGGTATCCATTATGATGGTCAACAACGAGGTTGGCTCAGTTATGCCCATTGCCCAGATGGCAAAGCTGACCCATCGGCTCTGCCCCGATGCGATCTTCCACACGGATGCGGTGCAGGGCTTTCTGAAGATTCCGTTTAGCGCAAAGACATTGGGTGCGGACTTAATCAGCATTTCTGCTCATAAGGTTCACGGACCGAAGGGTGTTGGCGCGCTGTATATCAGCCCTAAGCTCAAGTCCTTTCCTCCCCTG
>JAZNLP010000125.1:0-4519 GCA_045579165.1 Faecousia sp. | reverse complement strand
CCGGCAGGGCCAACGCCAATGGTGATGGTATTGTTCTGAATGGCTTTCATATAGGTCTGTTGACCAACGGTTTTCGCTTTGATAGGCTTGCCTTTGGCAGTGATGCAGACCACATCCTTTGCCATTTTGGAAACCAATTCCTCGTTGCCTTCCCGAACCAGGGTAATCAGATAGCGGACTCGTTGCTCATCGATGATCTCACCTTTGGATGCCAGCTGCAAAAGGCCCTCCAAGGTCCGTGCTGCCTTATCCACAGCCTCGGCGCTGCCGGTGATCTTCAGATCCGTGCCCCGATTGATGATGGTCACTTCCAAAGCTTCTTCAATGCGCTTTACATTCTCATCAAAAGAGCCAAATACGGCGATCAGATCCTCCATCCGCTCTGAATTGACAATGCGTTCACTCATGCTCTCCATATATTTCCTCATTTCGTACCTGCCCGATCATTTCCATGCAGGCAAATTCCGCATCCAGACGGCAAACATCGTCAGCGGTACTGCCTGTTTGGGCGTGATTCAAAATTTCCCCGGCAACCATTTGCTCAAGGGTATACTCCCGGGAGAACTGCGATAGCTGCTCCAGTGCCTGTTCCGGCTCTGATTGACCGGTGAAACCCGAATGGTATGTCCAGGTTTCAGCCACAACAGTCACCGGTAGCTGAAAACCGCCAGGCAGGGTAAGTGTATAGCTTGAATACATTTTATCACAAACCGGGTCAGAAATTCCACTACCTTTGTAGAAATTTATCCGTTTTTTTCCGATTATTACAGAATATTTTTTGTTCTGCCGCTGCTGATGTCCCCTTTCCTGTCTGGAAAGAGGTGCAACTACAGTCAGATCCCGCTTAGTAAGGGCATAAACCTCGCCCTCTGCTCGGGTAGCTTGGATGCTGATCCCGCAATCCGTATAGCCGGAAATCAGCACCTCCCCCGCTTTCACCGCTTGCCCAATCTTACAGACAGGATTCCCCCGGGTAACCGTGCATTGTGCTATCACCCCATCCCGGGCAGCAACGATACTGGAAACTGTGTGTTCCTGCACCTCTTTCTCCACGATCTGCCGCTCACGCACCAGAATCGTCGCCACACAGCCATTGGTATTGACCCCGGCCCACTGCAGCTGAGGCATCGCTTCCAGCAGTGCATTTTTCACCTTTTCGCTGCGAACCTTGCGCCGGTCAGCGCCAAATCCAAGTCCCAACCGGGACGATTGTTCAATGATTTGTCTTGCAGGAACTGCACTGTTTCCCTCTACCCGGACAAACAGGATCCTACCGGGCAGATAAATGCTTAAAAACGCCAAAAGGAGGATTCCAGCCAGCAGCACCGGCCTATTGATCACCGATCTTATAAGTTTCGGAAAGCCCACAATACCGTAGATTTCAATACGGTCGCCGCGTTTTTCGGTGATATTGTGTAATGCCCGCAAATCCTTTTGGCGGATCAAAAACCGAACATTCAGATCATCGATCTGGTTTACATCCGTCACATCGATACCGGAAACACCGATCTTCGTCAAGCTTTCCGATGTATCAGCGCCTGTCAGCTGAACCTTGACGATGCCCCCAAACCATTGCCAGATATCCACTAACGGCACCCCCTTATAATATGCACACCGTCGATCGTCCCGGAAATCACTAATTGGCTTTTTGTCATTCTCGCCAGCACCAGATTGCAGCCACTGACGCAAATATGCCCAAATTTCACCCGAACCACGATCCGCTCCCGGGCATATTCCGTAACCCCCATATGCTTTTCGATCAAGACTCGCCTGTCCCCTGCCAGTTCCACCAGGGGCAGGCCGGGTAGCGGCTCATCCTGCAGGTCTGTTACAGATCCAAGCTTTTGAAAAAAACCACCGTCACGACCCATTTCACAACCTCCTTTGTAAAGAGGATATGAGGCAGCACGGATGAACTTGCCCTTCGCAGCATAGAATCTTCCGAGGTGATGTATGTGAAAAGAAGGATGTTTACAGGTGGTCTCGCAGCTTTGGGAATCCTGCTGCTGATTCTGGATGCCAAAACAGCCCTAACCGGCGCTGCGGAAGGGGTTAATATATGTTTGCGGGTGATCCTTCCGTCGTTGTTCCCCTTTTTCATTTTGTCTGTTCTGCTCACAGACAGCCTGTTTGGTATGTCCGCGAAGCTATTTTCGCCTCTGTGCAGGGTCTTGCGGATTCCCGGGGGCGCTGAGTCGCTATTCTTTATCGGGATTCTTGGTGGCTATCCCGTTGGCGCGCAAGCTATCTGTCAGGCGTGGCAGTCAGGTATGCTTTCAAAAAAAGATGCCCACCGTATGCTTGGATTCTGCAACAATGCAGGGCCTGCGTTCCTGTTCGGTTTGGTTGCTTCCCAGTTTACAGGCAGCTGGATCCCCTGGGTGCTTTGGGGAATCCATATTCTCTCCGCGTTCATCACCGGCATTGTTCTACCCGGCAGCGAACCAAAGGATGCTGTGCTACAGTCATCCAAGACCCTATCCGTACCCCGGGCAATGGAGCGCAGTCTAAAAATCATGGGCTCTGTTTGCGGCTGGATCATCCTGTTTCGGATCATCCAATCATTTCTGGAACGGTGGTTTTTATGGATCTTGCCACCTGCCGCTTCGGTAGCAGTCAAGCTTCTTCTTGAACTGGCAAACGGCTGCCTGTCCTTAAATATAGTGCAAAACAACGCACTGCGTTTTTTACTGTGTTCCTGCGCTCTTTCGCTGGGCGGGATCTGTGTAACCATGCAGACGTTATCCGTTACCGCGCCCTTAGGCATCGGCATGTATCTGAGCGGAAAACTTTTGCAAACGGTTATCAGTTTTTTGCTTTCCATAGCCGCTCTATACCTGCTTCCGGGATTTGAAACTGCGCCTGTTTTCCTGGTATTTGCCGCAATTTCCCTGTTAATACTTACGGTTTTCCTTATGTTTTTACGAAAAATGAAAAATAACAGTAGAAATTTGCAGACAGTTGGTGTATAATCCACCTAAACAGATACATTGGAGGGAACGCCATGCTTTTCAGAAAACGGATCGAAAAATCCTGCGCCTATTGCGCCTACAGCACGAAACTCAGCGACGAGCAAGGTCTGTGCATTAAGCGCGGCGTGGTAAATTTAAGCAGCAAGTGCCACAAATTCTCCTACGATCCCTGCAAGAGGATCCCGCCAAAACCCAAAGCTGTTGATTTTTCAAAATACGACCAGGAAGATTATACATTATAAAAATGCCCGGGATGATTCCCGGGCATTTCTTTATTCCACTGTAAAATGAACGGCGTCATCTTTCGCGCTGACAGAGATCTTGCTGATAGGCTTTTGGAAAGAATCGATGATCCGCTCAGAGATAGGATCTTCCAGCTCTTTCTGAATGGTGCGGCGAAGATTTCTTGCGCCGTAGATCACAGAGTAAGCCTTCTTCACCAGAAGATCCTTCACAGAATCATCCCAGGAAAACGCCAATCCACGCTCACCCAGGTTATCCCGAAGTTCTGCGAGCATGATGTCGGCAATTCCCCGGAAATTCTCCTCGGAAAGATGATTGAAGGTAATGATCTCATCCACACGGTTCAAAAACTCCGGACGCAGGAAGTCCCGTAAGGCTTTCATGGTCTTTTCCTTAACCATGTCATGATCGGTTCTGCCAAAGCCCATGCCACCGATCCTGCCTTCGCTGCCGGCATTGGAGGTCATTATGATGATGGTGTTTTCGAAATTCACCTGCCGGCCCTGTGCATCGGTCATGCGGCCGTCATCCAGAACCTGCAGCAGTACATTCAGCACATCCGGATGCGCCTTCTCGATCTCATCAAACAGCACAACGCTATAGGGTCTGCGGCGGATCTTCTCCGTCAGCTGACCGGCTTCATCATAGCCCACATAGCCGGGAGGAGAGCCAATCAGCTTGGATACGGTGTGCTTTTCCATATACTCCGACATATCCAGCCGGATCAGACTGTCAACGCTGTCAAACAGGTCATCCGCCAGCCGTTTTACAAGCTCAGTTTTACCCACGCCGGTAGGTCCGACAAAGATAAACGATGCCGGTCGCTTTTTGGGAGAAATGCCAACACGGTGGCGACGGATGGCTCTTGTTACCGCATCCACTGCTTCATCCTGACCCACGATATACTGCTTCAGCCGATCCTTCAGACCGCTGATCTGCTCATATTCCTGGGCTTTGATCTTGGATGCCGGGATCTTTGTCCATAGTTCAATGATACGGGCAAGGTTCTCCATAGTCACCGCAGGAGGCGGTGTCTGCTCCAGCACCTCGATCCGCTCCGCAAGTCTGCACAGCTGGCTGCGGATATGGGCAAGGCGCTCAAAGTGCTCGTTTTCCGTATCCTCGGTGAGCATCTGCAGCTCCAGCTCATAGTCGTTGCGTTCTTTCCGCAGCTGGGCAAGTTCGCTGATCTCTTTGCACCGAAGATTGACATCCGAACACGCCTCGTCCAGAAGGTCAATGGCCTTATCCGGCAGAAAACGGTCTGTAATATACCGCTCAGACAGCACAACGCACTGCCGTGC
>JAZNLP010000124.1:0-5947 GCA_045579165.1 Faecousia sp. | reverse complement strand
TTTACGCATTATCATTCACTACCTTTCATTTGTGTCTGTTAATTCCGGGCAAGCCCGGTGTCAGCTTCGATAGCTTTTACAAAGGCTGCGCGGTCAGCGACCTTGAAATATGCAGAACCGGCAACCAGCACATCCGCGCCGCTTTCCTTGCAGATCTCGCCGGTGACCAGATCCACGCCGCCGTCAACTTCCAGATGGCAGGCGGGATTGACCTCGTCCAGCATTTTACGCAGCTGCTTCAGCTTGGGCATCATGTCAGCCATGAACTTCTGGCCGCCGAAGCCGGGTTCAACCGTCATCACCAGCACCAGATCCACCATGGGCAGGTATTCGGCAATGGCCTCCGCAGAGGTCTTGGGCTTGACCACGATGCCGGGCTTGACACCCATGGAACGGATCAGCTCCAGAGTCTTCTTAATGTTTTCGGGGGTATCGGCCTCCACATGGATGGTCAGATAGTCCGCGCCGGCCTTGCAGAAATTCTCTGCATACTTGATGGGGGTATCGATCATCAGGTGAACATCCAGCACCAGGTCGGTAACCGGGCGCATGGACTGCACAAGGGAGTAACCGAAGGACATGTTGGGCACAAAGTGACCGTCCATAATATCCACGTGCAGCCACTTACAGCCGGCTTCTTTGCAGTCAGCAAAATCCCGCTGCATATTCATATAGTCGCAGGAAAGGATCGAAGGGGACAAAATAGCCATGATATTTTCCTCCAATAATGGTTAATTACAGAGCCTTGTTATTCAGCCGCTCGCCTACAGCTCCGCCCGGATGGATCAGTGCAAACTGCTCAGCCTGATAGCCGGTCTGCTCAATGACCGCAGCCTGCAGGGCATGGAAGATCATGCACAGCGCGGTGGTGCTGGTAGTGCCCTGGGCATTCCACTTGTCGGTCTCCCGATTGACATGCTGCTTCAGAACCACATCGGCAGCCTGCGCCAGAGGAGATTCCATATTCTCAGTAACGGTGATGATATTGACACCCTTTGCCTTGCAGATATCAACGATGGGCAGCAGCTCCTTGGTCTTGCCGCCCCGGGAAGCAAAGATCATCACATCCCCGGCCTGCAGGAAGCCGGTAGCACCGTGAACAGCCTCAGCGGGGCTGATGAACCGGGCAGGACGTTCGATGCAGCACATCAGGTGCGCCATGTGCTGGCAGATAATGCCGGAATGACCGCAGCCGCAAGTGCCGATACGGGGCGCGGAAGACAGCAGCTCCACAGCCTTAGCAAACGCGGCATCGTCAAAATAAGCCTTCATTTCGTTAATGCAAGCCGCCTCAATATCATAGGCAGCCTTTGCAGCAGCCAATGCTTCATTCGTAACCATAATAACCCTCCAAAGCAATTTTGTTTCTGCAAGTCACAGACTCTTCCATGATATTATGAAGATATAGCTTTTTGCTTTATTTTTCAATTCGCAAAATATACAATTTTATACAATTCTTTTTGCTAAAGTAAATAACTTTTCCTCAAATTACAAAATGAGGTTGACGAACCATAGACAGTTCAGTATAATGAAACTGATAAAATATGGAAAGAAGGTATCCCTTATGGCAAAGCGTCCGATTTGCGCGCCTTTCTTCGAGATCGGCCCCAAATCCTACCTTTACGGTGACGACATCCTCGCCCTTGCTTTGGCTGCCGACAAGGCTTCCGAAAAGTACGGCGTGGACATCATCTTCACCTGCCCTGTGGTAGATATCCGCCGCGTCGCGGAGGCTACCAAGCACATTCACGTATTTGCCCCCCATATGGATGCCATCCCCGTAGGCCGCGGTCTTGCAGACATTCTTCCCGAGTCTCTGGTCGCCGCCGGCGCTGAGGGCGTTATGCTGAACCATGTGGAGAAGCCTCTGACCTTTGAGGTTCTGGCTGAGACTATCAAGCGCGCTGCCGATGTGGGTCTTTACTCCATCGTTTGCGCCGACTCCATGGCAGACGCCACCAAGATCGCCGGCCTGCGCCCCGACATCATCGTCGCTGAGCCTTCCGAGCTGATCGGAACCGGTGTCAGCGTTGGCCCTGAGTATGTTGAGGCTGCCATGCAGTCTGTCAAGTCTGTTGACGAGCACATTCTGGTTCTGACTGCCGCCGGCATTGCCAACGGTCAGGATGTCTACAACACCATTATTGCCGGCGCGGATGCCACAGGCTCCTCTTCCGGCGTTGCCAAGGCCGCTGATCGTGCCGCCATGGTTGATGAAATGATTGCCGCCGTCCGTAAAGCTTGGGACGAGTGTCATCAATAAATAATACATATTGGAGGAAACATACAATGGAATTTAAAGTTGTTCAGAAAGAGATCGAACTGCAGTCCCGGGGTTGGGTCCCCACCTTCCATGACATCTCTGTGGATGTCCAGAATATCGTTGCTGAGGCAGGCATCGTTAACGGTACTGTCAGCATCGTTTCTCACCACACCACCTGCTCCGTGATGATCCAGGAGTGCTCCCACGACTTCGACACCTTCGATCTGGAGTACCTGCAGCACGACCTGCTGGACATCATGCGTGACCTGATCCCCGACTATGTCAACGAGGGCGACTACCGTCATCCCGGCCCCGTGCACGCTCAGTTCGGCCGCTATGTTAACGAGCCCGGCAACTTCACCTCCATGAATACCGACGGCCACCTGCGTTCCTGCTTCTTCGGCCGCTCCGAGACCATGACCATTAAAGACGGCAAGATCGATGGTGGCGAGTTCGCTCACATCTACTTCATCGACTGGGACCATGTCCGTGCCCGCCGCCGTCAGGCTAACATCACCGTTATGGGTACCACTGAGGATGTTGGCTGCCGCAAGTACAACAACGGCGAAGTTGTCAACACTCTGCGTAAGTTCCCCGCTGAGGAGAAGGCTTACCTGGAGCAGTACGACGAGTACAAGAAGAGATAATCTCCCCTCTCCGGCAATTAAGGAGGACATCCTATTGGATGTCCTCCTTTTCCGTTGCTAACGATATAAAAGTAAAAAGCACATCCTTTCGGATGTGCTTTTTTGGTGGGCGAGGCGGGACTTGAACCCGCACGTCCGCAGTGAACACTAGAACCTGAATCTAGCGAGTCTACCAATTCCACCACTCGCCCATATTTATTTGCGCCGGGGTTTCCCAACCGCTTGGATATAGTAACACACAGCACAAATTTTGTCAACACCTTTTTTGCCTTTTTTCCAAGTTTTTAATCCTTGTAATACAGCATGCAATGGCAGTAGCCTTTGAAGTCTGGGTCAGCGATCTGCTCACGAAATTCCTTGCAGATACACTTGTTTTCCTCTGTCCGCTGAACACGGCAAGGGCAGTATCCGCCTGTGCGTTTTAACCCCTCTTTAATGGATGCAACCATTTCCTTATCGTCGTTAAGCCGAACTGCCACATAACCACTTCCTTTCTATGTTCATAATATCACAGCTGTCAAGCAACACTCCCTAATAAACCCTCTTCCCTATTTCCCTAGAATATGATATACTGTTAAAAAACTACCGGAGGTGTATCATGGCTTTTTTGCCTATTACCCGTCAGAATATGACGGATCGTGGCTGGACACAGTGCGATTTTGTATATGTGATCGGTGATGCTTATGTGGATCACCCTTCCTTTGGCCATGCCATCATCAGCCGGATTTTGGAAAGCCACGGTTACAGCGTCGGCATTATCTCCCAGCCCAACTGGAAAGACCCCAGATCCATTGATGTTTTCGGCCGCCCCCGACTGGGTTTTCTGGTTTCCGGCGGCAACATGGATTCCATGGTCAATCACTACTCCGTCACCAAGCACAAGCGCAAATCTGACGCCTTTACCCCCGGCGGTGAGATGGGTAAGCGCCCGGACTATGCAACCGTTGTCTACTGCAATCTCATTCGTCAGACCTATAAGGATGTACCCATTCTCATCGGCGGTATCGAGGCTAGCCTGCGGCGACTTGGGCACTACGATTATTGGTCGGAAACCATGAAGCGCTCCATACTCCTTGACAGTCAGGCAGATCTTCTCATGTACGGCATGGGCGAAAAAAGCATTGTCGAGATCGCCGAAGCGCTGAATTCCGGACTGGATATCAAGGACATCACCTATATTGACGGAACTGTGTTCAAAACCAATGAACTGGATGACAGCCTTCCTACCATCGTGCTTCCCACTTTTGATGAGGTAAAGGCAAACAAGCGAAAGTACGCCGAATCCTTTCATATCCAATACAGCAACTGCGACCCCTTTACCGCGAAGCGACTGGCTGAACCCTACGGCAGCACCTATGTTGTCCAGAATCCACCCCAGAAGCCCCTCACGACAGAAGAAATGGACGCGGTGTACGAGCTTCCCTATGAGCGGACATGGCATCCCAGCTATGCAAAAAAGGGCGGCGTTCCTGCCATTGAAGAGGTGAAATTCAGCTTAGCATCCAACCGGGGCTGCTTTGGCGCCTGTTCCTTCTGCGCCCTAACCTTCCATCAGGGCAGAATCATCCAAACAAGGTCTCACGAATCCATTCTGCGGGAAGCAGAGCTGATGGTCAAAGACAAGGATTTCAAAGGATATATCCACGATGTTGGCGGTCCAACTGCCAATTTCCGTCATCCCGCCTGTGAAAAGCAGCTGACAAAGGGTGCTTGCGGCGGACGGCAGTGCCTCTACCCCACTCCCTGTAAGAACTTAAAAGCAGACCACAGCGACTATGTTTCTCTGCTTCGCAAGCTGCGTAAGCTTCCCGGCGTGAAAAAGGTCTTTGTCCGCAGCGGTATCCGCTTTGACTATCTGCTGGCCGACAAAAAGGATACATTTTTCAAGGAGCTGGTGCAGTACCACATTTCCGGTCAGCTGAAGGTTGCGCCGGAGCATGTGTCCGACGCCGTGCTAAGCCGCATGGGTAAGCCTAAAAATATGGTGTATAATCGGTTTGTTGACAAGTATTTTGCCCTCAACAAGCAGTTTGGCATGAACCAGTATCTTGTCCCGTATCTTATGTCCAGCCACCCCGGCTCTACCTTAAAGGAAGCCATCCAGCTGGCGGAATACATCCGGGAAATGGGCTACAATCCAGAGCAGGTGCAGGACTTCTACCCAACACCGTCTACCCTTTCCACCGTCATGTACTACACAGGCCTTGACCCCAGAACTATGGAGAAGGTCTATGTGCCCACTGACCCCCACGAAAAGGCTATGCAGCGGGCGCTGATCCAGTACCGCAATCCCAAAAACTATTATCTGGTAAAGGAAGCCCTCTTAAAGGCTCACCGGGAAGATCTGATTGGCTCCGGTCCAAAGTGTCTGATCCGGGCTGTCCCCCCAAGAACCGGAAAGCCCTCCGCGCCCCCACCCAAGGCTTTGCCGAAAAGAGCGCCTAAAAAGCCAGTTAAAAAGCGCAGATAACGAGAAAGCATCCGCAATACTGCGGATGCTTTTTATTTGGTTCTGTTCCTGAAATCACCGCCATAGACTGTTCCATACAACTGATTTTGAGGTGGTACTATGGAACATATGGTCAATCAAATTACCCTGCGGGGCAGTATGGACGGTCTGCCCCAGTTTTCACATGAAAATCACGGCAGACGGTTTTACCGTTTCTCTTTGGATGTACCGCGTCTTTCCGGCACATCCGATCTGCTTCCTGTGATTATTGAAGAAGGTATTCTCAATACCCTCGACCTTTCCGGGGGTGGAATGGTCACAGTCACCGGCCAGATCCGATCCCACAACAGCCGTACTGACGGAGCCCGGCATCTGCTGATCTTTGTATTTGCGTCCTCTATTTTGGCGGAGGACGGCGAACCAATCAACGATGTCACCCTGGAGGGCGCAATTTGCAGAGAGCCTACCTATCGCCGCACGCCCCTTGGCCGGGAGATCTGCGATGTGATGCTGGCTGTTCCGCGACCTTTTCGTCGGGCAGATTACCTTCCTTGCATCCTCTGGGGGCGTACAGCTTTGGAAATATCC
>JAZNLP010000123.1:0-5227 GCA_045579165.1 Faecousia sp. | reverse complement strand
AATTGTGAACAAACCATAAACGGAGGTCTCACCATGCTCGATTTTCTGAAATACTTTTTAGGTCAGGGCGAAACAGAGGAGTTTACCAATTTTACCCTTGCTCATTTTTTGCCCATTCTCTTTGCTGCGGCGCTGATCTATCTCGTCTACCGTTACCGGAAGAATATCCGGGAGCTGAAAAAAGAGCACATTTTCCGTTATGTGCTGGCGTTTGCCCTGATCGTCAGCGAAATGTCCTACTATTGGCGGCTGATCGCCATTCCCGCCTTAGGGCCGAACCCGGTGGATCACCTGCCCATTACCGTCTGCGGCTGGGTGGTGGTGTTCAGCAGCTATATGCTCATTGGAAAATCCCAGACCCTGTTTGACATCTGCTATTTCTGGGCGCTGTGCGGCTCGGTCTTCGCTCTGATCACTCCCACGGTCATCACCTACACCGGCCCCACCCGCTTCCGCTACTATCAGTTCTGGGCGGAGCATCTGTTGGGCTATGTGGCGATCTTCTATATGATCTTCGTCCACAATATGCGCCCCACCATCAAATCCTTTATCAAGGCCTATGTGGCGCTGATCGTCCTGGCAGCCGTCGCCTACTGGGCAAACCAGCTGATCGGCCCGGGGGCAAATTACCTGTTCATGGCAAAGCCGGAGGATACCCCCTCTATTCTGGATATCCTGCCCCCCAACTTTGCCCTGCGCCTGCTGATTATGGGCGCAGCGATCACCCTTTTGTTTGTGCTTGCGTACCTCCCCTGGTACATAAAGGATAAAAAGAAGGCAGCCTGCAAAGAGCCTGCCGCTGTGTAACCTGTCACCACCTGCAATCCCCCGGGCGGCAATCTGCCGCCCGGGGGTTGTCATCCGGGGTGAAATGGCGCAAACGCAACCGTGATTTGCTAAATCTCAAGCCAAAATTGGTGGTGCTTTCTGTTCGCCCATGGTATATTAGTGCCATGAAAACCCAGAAAGGAGCGAAACACTATGGAATTTAAAGATCGGGTCTTTCAGGCGCGAAAGGCAAAGGGCTTGTCCCAGGAGGACTTGGCAGAAGCTGTGGGGGTCTCCCGGCAGGCAGTATCCAAATGGGAGACCGGCGAGGCGATGCCGGATATGGATAAGCTTATCGCACTCTGCCAAGCGCTGGAATTGGATATGGAATATCTGGCGCTGGGAAAAGAACCTGCCCCAGCCGCGCCGGAGCAGAAAAAGCCCCGCAGGTGGATCGCGGCTGTGTTGGCGGCGGTCTGTTTGGGGGCGGGTATCCTGATCGGATACCTCTTGCCGGAAGCGGAAGAACCCAGTCCTTTGGACGCCGTGGAGATCTCACAGGTAACCGTCACCCCTGTGGAGGCACAGCAGGTGGGATACCATACATTTGAAATTGCCATTTATCCAAGCCAAATGCCGGAAGGACTGGCAGTGGCAGTCCAGTATGGTGATATTGATAAACCCAACACAGTAATTTGCACCCGGGACGAAGACTGCTATCGGATCACATTGCAAGATTTTTTGAATTTCCAGTATCGGGTCACCGCCCTGCTTACCCTGGATGGGCAGGAAAAACAGATCCGCTTGCTGGATATTTTCGGAGATAGAGAAGGAATCAGGTACGAATACATTTCCTGATGACCGACAGCATAAAAACCCTCCCCCGGGGGGAGGGTGGATTTTTGCGAAGCAAAAAGACGGGTGAGGAACGGCGAAATGCCGGGGGCGGAAAAAGCCTGATACAACGAAGTAACCGTGAGATTTCTGCCCGCATTCCTCATCCGCCCCCTTCGGGGGCACCTTCCCCCCGGGGGAAGGCTTACCGGGCGGCAATTAGCCGCCCGGGTTAATTTTATATACCTCTACGGTGGAGCAGGTAGGAATAGACAATCGGCGCCAGCACCATCAAAAGAGCCACCCCAAAGAAGATCCAGAAGCCGCCGAAGAAGCCGGTGAGCATAATCACCACGCCGCAGATCACCCACAGCCGCCCGGAAAACCGGTGGGTCCTGTTCCAGTTTTCCTCGCTGTTTAAGGTCCAGGGGATCTTGATGCCGATGGTGTAATTCTGCTTGCATTTTGGCAGGTAATTGCCCACAATTGCAAGGACAAATCCGACAAATACAGGCATCACCACTTCCATCCGCACTTCGTTCCCCAGCGCCACCATGTAGACGACCACATGGAGCAAAGCCGATATCACGGGGATGATCCAAAGCACCAAATGCAGGACCTTTTCCGGATGATTTGCCTTTTTCGGGTCAGCGGCGGTACCCAGCACGCACAGCCACTGAGCTGCCAGCAGGATCAGCGGCATACCGAATACCGTAAAGGGCCGGCTTGCCCAGCCGTCTATCTCACCGGCAGCATTCCAATGGCTGGGGATCTGCTCCGGCAGCTGATTCCAAAGGATCAGGCCAGCCACCATGGGCAGCAGGATCGCGATGGATGTGATGAGCAACACTTTCCAATTCTTCTTAATCATCATGTTCTCCTTTCAGACCGGTGAGCCACAGCATGACTTCCTCCAAAACCGATGCATTCAGCTCGTAATAGATAAATTTCCCCTCCCGGTTGTCCCGGATCAGATCCGCTTCCTTCAGCACGGAAAGGTGCTTGGAAACCGCCGCGCCGCTGACGGGGAATTTCTCCCCGATCTCCCCGGCGGAAAGCCGGCCGGATTTCAGCAGTCCCAGGATCTCCCGGCGGATGGGATCGGACAGAGCCTTCATGGTGTGTTGGATTCCCACGGTATCGCCTTCCTTTCATTTAACCTTTTGGTTAAGTAAAAAATAGCACAGGTAAGCCGGATTGTCAATAGTCATTTAACAAAAAAGTTAAATGTTTTTCTGCCGCAAAAAAGCGTGTTGCAAATATGCAACACGCTCTTTTTTATTCTTCAGAAAACTGGTCCTTGCCTACCGCGCACAGAGGGCACTCAAAATCCTCGGGCACATCCTCCCACTTGGTGCCGGGGGCAATGCCGCCCTCGGGATAACCCTCAGCCTCGTCGTAGACCCAACCGCAAACATCGCAGACATACTTCATAAGCGTTTCCTTTCCTTTCTGAAATCAAGATTTCGGATAGGATTATTATACCCCATTTTCTGCAGATGTCAATTCCCTTGGCTCAGCTGAACAGGATCCGGTCTGTGGTCAGACTGTCCTTGAACAGCTGCAGCAGCTGCTCCTGACTAAGCGCCTTGCGCTGCTGTCCGGAAAGCTCCACCTTGATCTGTCCTGCGTTCATCATAATGGTTCGGTTGCCCAACTGCAGAGCAGACGGGATGTTGTGGGTGATCATCAGGCAGGTGATGTTGTTTTCCGCCACGATCTGCGCTGTCAGCGCCAGCACCCGCTCAGCCGTGGCAGGGTCCAGCGCCGCGGTATGCTCATCCAGCAGCAGTAATTTGGGGGTGACCACCGTTGCCATTAACAGCGTCAGCGCCTGGCGCTGTCCGCCGGAAAGCAGGCCCACCTTCTGTCCCATCCGGTCCTCCAAACCCAGCCCCAACCGCGCCAGCCGCTCCCGGAAGCCTTTGCGGTCCTTTTCCGAGATCCGGGAGAAAGGCGATGTCCGCACCGACGCCCGGAGGTACGCCAGCGCCAAGTTTTCCTCAATGGTCATATTGGGGGCAGTACCCTTCAGGGGGTCCTGGAACATTCTGCCGATATATTTGCTGCGCTTGTAGTCCGGCAGCTTGGCGATATCCTGTCCGTCCAGCAGGATCTGTCCGCTGTCCGGCTGAAATGTGCCGGCGATGGCATTAAAAAGGGTTGTCTTGCCCGCGCCATTGGAGCCAAGGACGGTGACAAAATCTCCGGGCGCTAAGGAAAGGCTCACATCATCCAGCGCCTTTTTCTCATCCGGCGTGCCCGTAAGGAAGGTCTTGTTCAAATTCTTCAGCTGCAGCATCCCTTACCCCTCCTTCTTTTTCATAGCCGGCAGGGCGATGGCCACAGCCACGATCACCGCGGAGATCAGCTTCAGACACTCGCTGGGCAGATCCAGCCGCAGGGCAATGGCGATGATGAACCGGTACAGCACGCTGCCTGCTATGGCGCCCAGCGCCTGCAGCCACAGCTTCCCCTTTGGCATCAGGGTCTGACCGATGATCAGCGATGCCAGACCGATGACCACCATGCCTGTGCCCAGATTGATATCCGCAGACTTCTGGTACTGCGCCAGCACCGCGCCGGACAGAGCCGTCATGGCATTGGCAATGCACAGACCGATGGTGACTGTCAGCCGGGTGTTGATGGAGCTGGCGCGCACCATGTCCGGATTATCACCGGTGGCCCGGATGGAAAGACCGATCCGGGTGCTGAGAAACCACACCAGCAGCGCCGCCGCCAGCACCGTGATCACAGCGATGGGGATCAGCTTGGACTTGACGCCCAGAATGGAGAAGATCGTACCTGCCCGAAGCATATTTACATTGGAGGAAAAGCCCATTACCGCTAAGTTTACGGTGTAAAGACCCGTGTTGGTGATGATGCCCGCCAAGATCGACGGTACCCGAAACCGGGTCTGGAGCAGTGCGGTGATAAAGCCCGCCGCCGCGCCTGCCGCCATAGCCGCAGGCAGCGCCAAAAACGGATACCCCGCCACCGCCAAGGTGGCGGAAACCGCGCAGCCCAGAGTAAACGAGCCGTCGGTAGTCATATCCGCGATATTCAAGACCCGATAGCTTAGAAACAGCGCCAGCGCCACCAGCGCATAAATCAGGCCCTGCTCCAGCGCTCCGGTCACAACAGTTATGGATATCATAAGGAGTTCTCCTTGCTATAAAAGATCGCGAAGGGTTAGTTTCTAGAGTCGCTGCAAACCACAAAACACTACGTCATTCCGAGCCTGCGAAGCAGGCGTGGGAATCTCGTGGTTCTTTCGCGTCATTCCGAGCCAGTGCGCACACTGGCGTGGGAATCCCGTAGTTAAAGGGGTCTTTCAAAGAGTTACGGGATTGCCACGGGCGCAAGCGCCCTCGCAATGACGTGTTGATTGTTACTGCCCAGTAGTAACTTCCTTCACCGTACCTGCCATACCCGCAAACGCACTGTAATCGATGCTTAGCTTCTGGGCGGTCTCCGTATTGACGGTGATGATGCCGCCTTCCATCACATGAAATGCCGGGTAATTGCCATTTAACAGCGCGTCCACAGCCATATCTGCCGCTTTTGCGCCCAGATCCGTATAGTTCACACCGGAAGTCACAAATCCGCCGGCAGTCACAAAGGA
>JAZNLP010000122.1:0-7995 GCA_045579165.1 Faecousia sp. | reverse complement strand
ATAGATGTACAAATTCAGTACATATTCCGAAATTACAGAGTAACTCTTTTCGAGACATTCCAGATAAAAACAGAGACCGTAACTGATACAATGGTATCAATTACGGCCTCTGTTGGTACGCCGGAAGGGACTCGAACCCCCGACCTACTGATTCGTAGTCAGTCACTCTATCCAACTGAGCTACCGGCGCGTGTGCACTGCAAAGTGCCTAGATATATTAGCACAGGAATTTGGAAAAAGCAAGTACTTTCTTTGAAAATAACCAAATTATTTTCCCAGTCTTTTTGGATTGACGGGGCAGGTGGGATGTTATAAAATAGCTCAAAAGGGGGTGTGCGTTCTGGAACAGACAATTCTACAAAAACTGCCCGGGGCGCTGCTGCCCTGGTATCGGCAGAATAAGCGGGACTTGCCCTGGCGGCAGGATCGGGAGCCGTATCACATCTGGCTGTCAGAGGTGATGCTGCAGCAGACCCGGGTAGAGGCTGTTAAGGGGTATTATGCCCGGTTTTTGTCAGCCTTACCGGATATTCCGGCTCTGGCAGGATGCGATGATGACCTGTTATTCAAGCTGTGGGAGGGTTTAGGCTACTACAGCCGGGTACGGAATCTAAAAAAGGCCGCAAAAGTCATCGTGGAGCAGCATGGGGGCGTTTTTCCCGGCAGCTATGCCCACATTCGGGCGCTGCCCGGCATTGGGGACTACACCGCCGGAGCGATCTGCTCCATTGCTTATGATCTGCCCACCCCTGCGGTGGACGGAAATGTACTGCGGGTCATTTCCCGGCTTACGGAGGATGATGCCCCCATCGATTTGCTGGCATACAAGGAAAAAGTGCGCCAGGCGTTAGAGGGAATCTATCCGAAAGAGGCAGGAGATTTTACCCAGGCGCTGATGGAGCTGGGGGCTACGGTCTGCGGCCCGAACCGGGCGCCGGATTGTGAAAACTGCCCTTGCCGGGAGTTTTGTCTTGCTAAGCGCCATGGCACGGCGCAGCAGCTTCCGGTGAAGCAGGGGAAAAAGCCACGCAGGGAAGAGGATATGACCTTGTTTGTGGTCAGCTATGAGGGGCGTTATGCCCTGCAAAAGCGGGAGGATAAGGGCCTGCTGGCAGGACTGTGGGAGTTTCCTCATGTGCCGGGGCAGCTGGAGCCGGAAGTGGCGCTGCAGGCGCTGGAGAAATTGGGCATCCGGCCAAGGCAGCTGCACCGTCAGACGGACAAAAAGCACATTTTTACCCATGTTCAGTGGAACATGCGGGGCTTTTATCTGGAAGCGGGGGAGATGTCAGCGCCCTTTACCTGGCTGACTGCCCAAGAGATAAAGGAAAGTGCCGCCCTGCCTACCGCCTTTCGCCAGTTTTGGGAGGAAGTATGAAAAATACGCAGCCGTTGCCTGTTTCAGGCGGCGGCTGTTTTTTTGTCAAAAACCCATGACTTGTGGGAGGATGAGCAAAAAAACACAACCTGTTGTATCTTTGGTTGACTTTACGGGGAAAATTGCGTATAATACAATAGATAAAATGGATAAGTATGGCAGGTAATCATTATGGCTACTAAAAAGACAGAACAATACGGAAACTCCAGTATTTCTATGCTCAAAGGCGAGGACCGGGTGCGTAAACGCCCGGCGGTCATCTTTGGCTCGGTCGATCTGGAGGGCTGCAAGCACGCGGTGTTTGAGATCCTTTCTAACGCCATCGACGAGGCAAGAGAGGGGCATGGCGATACCATCATCGTCACCCGCTACGAGGACCTCAGCGTGGAAGTGGAGGACTTCGGCCGTGGCTGTCCTGTGGACTACAACGAAAAAGAAAAGCGCTATAACTGGGAGCTGGTGTTCTGCGAGATGTACGCCGGCGGCAAATATGGGGAAAACGGCGAGAACTATGAGTATTCCCTGGGTCTCAACGGCCTTGGCTCCTGCGCCACCCAGTATGCTTCGGAGTTTTTCGACGCCACCATCCGCCGGGATGGCTTCCGCTACGATCTGCATTTTGAAAAGGGCCGCAACAAAGGAGGCCTCAAGAAAGAGCCCACCGACCGGGGTCGCAAGACCGGCTCTTGCTTCCATTGGCGGCCGGACAAGCAGGTGTTCACCGATATCAACATCCCTGTGGAATACTACCGGGATGTGCTGCGCCGGCAGGCTGTGGTGAACAAGGGCGTGAAGTTTATTTTCCGCAACCAGGTGGGCAGGAAATTTGAAGAAGAAGAATTCTGCTACAAGGACGGCATCAAGCAATATATCGACGAACTGGTAGGGGATAACGCCTTTACCATGTCCACCTACTGGGAGACAGAGCGCCGGGGTCGGGACGCGGAAAACCGCCCGGAGATGAAGCTGAAGATCACCGCGTCCTTCTGCTTTAGCAAGCAGGTCAGCCACATTGAGTATTACCACAACTCCTCCTGGCTGGAGTACGGCGGCAGCCCCGACCGGGCTGTGCGGCTGGGCTTTACCGCGGCCTTTGATAAGTATCTCCGGGACAACAATAAGTACACCAAAACAGAGAATAAGATCCTGTTCCAGGACATTCAGGACAGCTTGGTAATGGTCACCAACTGCTTCTCTACCATCGGCTGCTTTGAAAACCAGACCAAGAAGTCCGTCAACTCCAAGTTTACCCAGGAGGCAATGACCAACTTCTTCAAGGAGCAACTGCAGGTTTGGTTTATTGAAAACAAGCAGGAGGCAGACCGGGCGGCGGATCAGATTCTGGTGAACAAGCGGGCAAGAGAGTCTGCGGAAAAGACCAAATCCAGCATGAAAAAGCAGCTGACCACCAAGCTGGACATCGCCAACCGGGTGCAGAAGTTTGTGGACTGCCGCAGCCGGGATGCCGCAGTGCGGGAGCTGTATATCGTGGAGGGCGACTCCGCATTGGGCAGCGTCAAGCTTTCCCGTGACGCGGAGTTCCAGGGCATCATGCCGGTTCGGGGCAAGATCCTCAACTGTCTGAAGGCGGACTACACCAAGATCTTTGCCAGCCCCATCATCACCGATCTGATGAAGGTTTTGGGCTGCGGCGTAGAGGTGCAGGGAAAGAAAGCCAAAGAGCTTTCCAATTTTGATATCGACAACCTGCGCTGGAGCAAGGTGGTCATCTGTACCGACGCGGATGTGGACGGCTTCCAGATCCGTACCTTGATTTTGACCATGCTCTACCGGCTTTGCCCCACGCTGATCCGGGACGGGTATGTGTATATCGCGGAATCTCCTCTGTTTGAGATCACCCATAAGGGTAAGACCTGGTTTGCCTATAACGAGGCAGAAAAGGCAAAGATCCTGCAAAATGATCTGGAAGGGAAGAAGCCGGACAGCATCCAGCGCTCCAAAGGTCTTGGTGAGAATGACCCCGAAATGATGTGGATGACCACCATGAACCCGGAGACCCGGCGGCTGATCAAGGTCATGCCGGAGGATGCGGAGCGCACCAGCCACTATTTCGATGTGCTGTTGGGCGACGCGCTGAACGAGCGAAAGAATTTTATTGCGGAAAACGGCGCCAGATATCTGGAACTGGCGGATATTTCCTAAGAGAGGTGCGCTATGGCACGCAAGAAGAAAGAAACCCAGGAGCAGGTCAAGAAGATCGACACCAGCCATGTAGTGGGCCTGGTTGGCTCTACCACAGAGCAGGCGATCTCCGAAACGCTGGAGATCAACTACATGCCCTATGCCATGTCGGTGATCGTTTCCCGGGCCATCCCGGAGATCGACGGCTTTAAGCCCTCCCACCGAAAGCTCCTGTATACTATGTATAAGATGGGCCTGCTCAAGGGCAGCCGCACAAAATCTGCCAACATCGTAGGCCAGACCATGAAGCTCAACCCCCACGGCGACGCCGCCATTTATGAGACTATGGTGCGCCTTGCCAGGGGCAACGAGACGCTGTTGCATCCCTTTGTGGATTCTAAGGGTAACTTCGGTAAGGTTTTCTCCCGGGATATGGCGTATGCCGCCTCCCGGTATACCGAAGCGAAGCTGGACGATATCTGTACGGAGATCTTTAAGGATATCGACTCCGACACGGTGGATATGGTGGACAACTACGACGGCTCTATGAAAGAGCCCAGCCTGCTTCCCACCACCTTCCCCAATGTGCTGGTGTCCGCAAACCAGGGTATCGCCGTTGGCATGGCATCGAATATCTGCTCCTTTAACCTCAAGGAGATCTGTGATACTGCCATCGCGCTGATGGAAAATCCCGAGCATGACATTCTGGAGACGCTGCCCGGTCCGGATTTCTCCACCGGCGGCCAGCTGCTCTTTGACGAAGCCACCACCCGGGAGATTTATACTACCGGCCGCGGCAGCTTCAAGCTCCGGGCAAAGTGGCGTTATCAGAAGGACGGCAACCGGATCGAGATCTACGAAATTCCCTATTCCACCACCGTGGAAGTCATTATGGACAAGGTGGCAGAGCTTATCAAGGTGGGCAAGATCCGGGAGATCCAGGATATGCGCGATGAGACCGATCTGCACGGCCTGAAGCTGACCATCGATCTGAAGCGGGGCGTAGACCCGGATAAGCTGATGCAGAAGCTGTTCCGTCAGACCACTTTGCAGGACAGCTTCCCCTGCAACTTTAATATTTTGATCGCCGGTATGCCCAGAGTTTTGGGCATTGGCGAGATCCTGGAGGAGTGGACTGCCTGGCGTACCGATTGCGTCAAGCGCCGCATCTTCTTCCAGATCCAGAAGAAGGAAGACCGGCTGCATTTGCTGAAAGGTCTGGAGCGGATCTTGCTGGATATCGACAAAGCTATCCGCATTATCCGGGAGACAGAACTGGAAAGTGAGGTCATTCCCAACCTGATGATCGGCTTCGGCATCGATGAGGTCCAGGCAAATTACGTGGCGGAGATTAAACTTCGCAATATCAACAAAGAATATATCCTGAAGCAGACCAAAGCGATTTCGGAACTGGAAAAGGAGATCGCCCAGCTGCGGGAGACCTTAAACAGCCATAAAAAGCTGCAGAATGTGATCGTGGGGGAACTGAAAGCGGTTTCCGAGAAGTACGGTCAGCCCAGAAAGACCGAGATCCTCTACAGCACCGAGCAGATCGAACCGGAGGAGGATGTGGACGATACGCCGGACTATTCTGTGACGCTGTTCGTGTCTAAAGAGGGATATCTTAAAAAGATCACCGCCCAGTCCTTGCGGATGAGCGGCGAGCAGAAGTTCAAGGAGGGCGATAGCCTGTCCTTCTCCGTGGAAACCACCAACAAAGCGGAGATTCTGGTGTTTACGGACAAGTTCCAGTGCTATAAATCCCGGCTTTCCGATTTTGAGGATGGCAAGGCATCTCTGCTGGGTGACTATCTGCCCCAGAAGCTGAGCTTTGAACCGGAGGAGAAGGTGCTGCAGGTGCTGCTGCCCGGAGATTATAAGGGTCACGTGCTGTTCTTCTTTGAAAACGGCAAGGCGGCGAAAGTGCCCCTAAGCGCCTACGAGACCAAGACCAACCGCAAAAAGCTCACCGGCGCTTACAGCGATAAGAGTCCGCTGAAAACAGCCATGGTGCTGGCGACAGATGAGCAGGTGGCGGTGTATTCTACCGATGGCCGCGCAGTGGTCTTCTCTACGGCCCAGCTGTTGCCTAAGACCACCCGAAACACGCAGGGTGTCGGCGTCATGTCCGTCAAAAAGAAGGCGCAGGTAAGCCACGCGGTGAAGGCCACGGACAGCGGGATCGTCAATATGAGCCGTTACCGCACCAGAACTCTGCCCTCTGCAGGCGCGATTCTGAAAGAGGAGGACGCTCCGGAGAAACAGATCAGCTTTGATGTTTAAGTTTGCGTCGGAGGATATATGAACAAAATAAAAAATGTACTCTGGATCGGTAAGACTGTTCTGGGTACTGCGATGTTTGCTTTGGGCTTCGATCTGTTTCTGGAGCCAAACGCCCTGAACGCCGGCGGACTGTCCGGCCTTGCCCAGATCCTTGTGCAGGTGCTTGGGTTTGGCTCGGCAGGTCTGTTTGTGGCGCTGATGAATCTGCCGCTGTTTATCTTTGGCGGCATGAAGGTGGGTAAGAAGTTTTTTGTCGGCTCTCTCATCGGCACGGTGGCGCTGACAGGATTTATGGAACTGTTTTTGCTCCTGCCTGCACCGGAAACAGAGCCGCTGCTGGCTTCCGCTTACGGCGGTGTGCTGTGTGGACTGGGATTGGGAATGGTCTTTGCCGCCGGCGCATCCACCGGCGGGTCGGATATTATTGTCCGCTTGCTGAAGCGGAAATGGCCGGATGTTCCCATTGGCACCATTAATATTTGCTTTGATCTGACGGTGGCAGCCCTTACAGGTCTTGCTTTCTGGAATGTTTCCAGCGCCCTATACAGCGGCGTAGCCATCTTCGTGACCGGACAGGTGATCGATGCTGTTGTCTACCGCTTTGACTACTCCAAGGTGGCGCTGATAATCTCCCAGGAACATGAAGCCATCGCCCGGCGGATCAATACAGAGCTGGACCGGGGAGCGACCTACCTTCACGGAGAAGGCTCTTACAGTCACAGAGAGTGCAAGGTGGTCTTTACCGTGGTACGCAAGCAGCAGCTTGCGGAGCTGAAACGGCTGGTGGTAGAGATCGATCCGGATGCATTTATCGTTGTGCAGGAGGCCCACCAGGTTCTGGGCGAGGGCTTTGCCCGCTATTCCAAGGACGCGTTGTAAGTAAGGAGGAAGATGATGAAGCGGTTTTTGCTTGTGCTTTTGGCGATGTGCCTGCTGCTGGGCGGCTGCGCCAATTTGCTGGACGGCAGTTATCACAGTGTTCAGCCTCATGAAGCCCAAGGCGGTAAAAATGAAAGCACTGTTGTCAGCGCGGAAAATTACGAACAGCTTCGTCAGATCCTGGTAAATCTTGCCCGCAACGGTGTCCAGAGCCAACTGATCTTCATGCCCAATTATGACCAGAACAGAGCAGATCACGACATTCGCAAGGCGGCACGGGAAGTCATGATTCGTGACCCGATAGCGGCCTATGCTGTAGAAGAGATCACCTATGAACGGGGCACCAGTAACGGACAGGCGGCGGTGGCTGTGACGCTAAAGTACCTTCATACCCGCAGCGAGATCCAAAAGATCCAGCAAATGAAGGATATGGACAGCGCCAAAAGAGCCATAGAATCCGCACTGGATAGCTGTGAGAACGGCGTGGTGCTGCATCTGGATAACTATGAAATCATGGATTTTGTCCAGTTTGTGGAGAATTATGCATCAGCCAATCCCCAGAAGGTGATGGAGACGCCTCGTGTGACGGCTAAGGTATATCCCAATATCGGAGCAGAACGGGTGGTAGAGCTGCGGTTTTCCTACCAGAACAGCCGGGAAGATCTCCGGCAGATGCAGGAGCAGGTCCGTCCGGTATTTTCTTCTGCGGTACTGTTTGCCAGCGGCGCGGAAGGTCAGCAGCAGAAATATACACAGCTGTATGCTTTTCTGATGGATTTTCTGATGGAGCAGAATGATTACGAGCTGGAAACCTCCATCACACCGGCGTATAGCCTGCTGTGCCACAGCGTGGGAGATTCCAAGGCGTTTGCAACGGTCTATGCCGCCATGTGCGCCGAAGCGGGACTGGAGTGCCGGGTGATCGCAGGCACCCGCGAGGGAAAGCCGTGGACATGGAATCAGGTCTGTGTAAACGGAAGCTATTACCATGTGGATCTGCTGCACAGCGGAGCAGAAGGGGTATTTCGGCTGTTCTCGGATGAGATGATGGACGGCTATGTCTGGAATTTCTCCGCCTATCCGAAAACCGTAAAAGGGAAATAATCGTGTTTTTGAAGATACGAAATACATAGGAAAGAATCAGTCCCCCGCAGGAAAATGCGGGGGACTATTTTGAAAAAAGGTGTTGACAAATCACCAGAATATGCTATAATGCTCGTGTTATGCGGGTGTAGCTCATCCGGTAGAGCGCCACCTTGCCAAGGTGGAGGTAGCGAGTTCGAGCCTCGTCACCCGCTCCAACAAAAAAGTAC
>JAZNLP010000121.1:0-2164 GCA_045579165.1 Faecousia sp. | reverse complement strand
CGCCGGAATCAAACACCGCGATATAATCATGTTTCTGTTTCATAACGATCACCGCAAATCTTAAAGTGTACTTATTCTACCAAATTCAGCAGTCCGTTTCAATCCCCCTGCCGAAAAAAAGGACCTGCCGAAGCAGGTCCTGACGGTTTATTTTGTGCCGAAGATCCGGTCGCCGGCATCGCCCAGACCGGGAATGATGTAGGCATGCTCGTTGAGCTTTTCATCGCAGGCGGCCATATAAATGTCCACATCCGGATGGGCCTCCTGCACCGCCTTGACACCCTCGGGGCAGCCGATAATGTTCATCATAATGATGTGCTTACAGCCCCGGGCCTTCAAAAAGTCGATAGCCGCAACAGCGCTGCCGCCGGTAGCCAGCATGGGATCCACCACGAAAACCTGACGGTTTTCAATATCCTCAGGCAGCTTGCAGTAATACTCCACAGGCTTGTGGGTATCGGGGTCACGGTACAGGCCGATATGACCGATCTTGGCAGAGGGGATCAGATCCACCATGGCATCCACCATGCCGAGGCCTGCCCGGAGAATGGGAACGATAGCCAGCTTCTTGCCCGCCAGCACCCGGCACTTTGCCGTTGCCACAGGGGTCTCCACCTCCACCTCACGGGTGGGCAGATTACGGGTGGCTTCGTAGCACATCAGACCGGAAATCTCGCTTACCAGCTCCCGGAATTCCTTGACGCTGGTTCTCTTGTTCCGCAGGATGGCCAGCTTGTGCTGGATCAGAGGATGGTTGATTACTTTTACTGTCGCCATAATATCTATCTCCTTTTTTCTGTATCGGAAATCTTAGGACTGTTTCTCCCGCTCCATGCGCTCCCGTTCTGCCTGGGAAAGCCGCAGGTAGTTAGGCGCTGAAGCGGCGGCATCGCCGGTTTCCCCTGCGGCGATCTTTTGCAGTGCCGCAAGACCTACGCCCACCGCCCGCTGGTGCAGCCGGTGCTCCGGAGGAAGTACCAGATTCGGAACGCTCTCTAATAACGTATTATAACACAGATTACTCCCATCGCCAACTAAAAAAACAGGTTTCGTCAAACTTTTTATTTCTTCTTTAAGATCTGACAGGGCGATGGCACGATCCGGGGTCATGCGGGTGACGATCCCCCGGTTTACATAAAACAGCGCGTTGTATACCTGGCTTCGCCGGGCGTCCATCGCCGGGCAGATATAGCCGTCCCAGACGCCCAGGCCCAAAGCCATAGCTTCCAGCGTGGACACGCCGTACAGGGGGATATCCGCGCCCCAAGCGAAGCCCTTGGCTGCCGCCGCGCCGATCCGCACCCCGGTAAAAGAGCCCGGGCCGTTGGCTACCGCCACCGCCTGCACATGGGAAGCTGCCTTGCCGCATTGGGTCAGCAGATCCCGGGCCATGACCATGAGAGTCTGGCTATGGGTCATGCCGGTATTCTGGTACTGCTCTGCCAGCAGCTGCTGCCCCTCAAACAAAGCTACAGACGCCGCCTTGGCAGAGGTCTCAAAGGCTAACAGAAGCAAGTGTTTCCCCTCCCTCTATGGTGATCCGCCGGGTGTCCTCCCCGCATTTTTCGATCCGGACGCGGATGGCGTTTTCCATGGCGTCCGCCACATTTTCGCTCCACTCCACGGCGCAGATGCCGCCCCGGTCCAGATAATCCTCCCAGCCGATATCCCACAGCTCGTCGGAAGAGGAAAGCCGGTACATATCAAAATGGAACAGCGGCAGCCGTCCGCCCAGATATTCATTGACGATGGTATAGGTAGGGCTGGTCACCGGCTGGGTATAGCCCAGACCCCGGGCAAGACCCCGGGTGAAGGCGGTTTTTCCCGCGCCCAGATCCCCCTCAAAGGCCAGGACTGTGCCGGGCTGCAGCTTTTGCGCCAACGCAGCACCGACCTTTTCGGTCTCCTCAGGGGTGTTTGTGATAAATTCCATAAGCATTTTCCTGTGTGGTTCAGATTTCGATTTATAGAGCAGTTCAGAAAGAGCTGTCATTGCGAGGGCAGCTGCGCTGCCCGTGGCAATCTCCTGAGGAAATGTTTCCCATTCACCGACCCTTGGTAGAATAACCGACCTAATACCGGGAGATTCCCACGTCGCCTAACGGCTCCTCGGAATGACACGCTTGTTTGTTGCTGCTCCATAAACCCCAATTTACTGACTATT
>JAZNLP010000120.1:0-6446 GCA_045579165.1 Faecousia sp. | reverse complement strand
CTGCTTTCGCCGGTTGGTGCGCCCAAAAGGGACTGAGTGAAGAAGCTTGCAGCTTCCATGATCCCCAGAACAGCTGCTGGTTTCCTAATCTGGAGGGCAAGTGATGCACATACCCAAAGGAGAAACGGCACAGCTGGAACTGGTGACATTTCAGCAGGCCCTGGAGGCTGCCAACACCCCCAGCGATGCTTATGATATCGAAAAATGGCTGTACGCCCCTAATTTTTACTCGGAGTACCGGTATATTTTGGGTACAAGGGGCAATAACCCGCTGATCTGCATCGGCATCAACCCCTCTACTGCCGAGCCGGACAATCTGGATAACACCTTAAAATCCGTGGAGCGGATCGCTCTGGGCAACGGATTTGACAGCTTTATCATGTTCAATGTGTATGCCCAGCGGGCAACAGACCCGGATGCTATGGAGCGGACATGTAATCCGCTGCTGCACAAGGAGAATCTGTCAGCCTTTCGCTATGTGCTGTCCATCTCCCAAAAGCCCGCGGTTTGGGCTGCCTGGGGCGCGATCATTGAAAAGCGGGGTTATCTTGCCGATTGCGTCCGGGACATGGTGGCGGCGGGACAGGCGTTTGGCGCCAAATGGTATTGTGCCGGGGCGATCACCAAGAAAGGCCATCCCCACCATCCCTTGTACTTACGGAAAGACGAAAAGCTGAAGCCTTTCGATGTGGAAGGGTATTTGCAGACAAGGTAAGCAGGAGGACTGCCATGGGACAAGATCAGTGTGATACCTGCTGGTATTATGATTACGATGAAGAATATGACGAATACTACTGCATGATGGATCTGGACGAGGACGAAGTGTATCGGTACTTACATTCCTGTCAGAGCCGCTGTCCTTTTTATCGCCAGGGAGATGACTACACCCTGGCAAGACGCCAGTAACAAGAAAACCGTCCTGCCGGGTTCGGCAGGACGGTTTTTATGTAGAAAATTACAGCTGTTTTTTCTCGCGGATCATATCTTCCAGCGCGGCCAGCTCCCGGTCAGAAACCTCCGGACGGCTAAGCAGTGCCCGGAAAAGACCTGTCAGATCAGGCTGATAGCGGTGGCTGAAAATGGTGGAGGCAAAGTATTCCTCCCGGGTCATGGTAGGCAGGAAGGTACGGCCGTAGGTCTTACCCCGCTTGACAATGCCGGCTTCCTGTATGGCACCCTTGTTCAGCAGTCCGTTCAGCAAAATATGGACAGAACTATCCTTCCAGCTTTTTTCCTGAGAACGCTCCAGAAAATCGGAACGGGACAATGCGCCGCCGTCTTCCCACAGAACATCCATGATTTGCATCTCACTTCTCGTCAGTTCCAAAATCCTGTACCTCCGTTCATGTTGAGTACAATATACCATACCTGTAAATTTTTGTCAATTCCATGATAGCAAATAATGGAATTTATTTTTTTATGTCGATTTTCAATTATAGGCAACGGTACGGAGGAATGGAAGACCTTTCTGGATTTTTTACAGACAATTATTCCGTTATGCAAAAAAGTCGCTGCCAGATGGCAGCGACTTTATGTGTTAGGGATTGGTGCTTGTGGGTTCTGTCATAAAGGAGTTATAACAGAGTGTGTCGATCAGCTGCTGGCGGATAGCCGGCAGATCCGGAAGCAATACCTGCATACCGTTGATCTTGGCATTTTCGTAAGTGCCCCAGGTGGGGATCCGCTGGGTCTTGAATTCGCTGCCGGCGAGCATGGGGAAGAGGCTGACCATGTGGGTCAGGATCTCCCGGTTGGTCATGTCCGTGGTGACCATGGGCAGGAACTGATCCAGCAGAGGCATAGCGTCGGTAACGGACAGGTTCTTCACCTGGTTCACCAGCGCCATCAGAACCTGATGCTGCCGGTTGGTGCGGTGGAAGTCAGAGTCAATATACCGGATCCGGGAGTAGGCAAGACACTGCTCACCGGTCATGTGGTTGATGCCTGCTGTCAAGATCCAGTCACTGCCTGCAGGGCCGAGACCCCAGTTTCCGTTTTTGTTCAGGTAGTTGGCTTCCGCTTCTGTCAATTCCAGATCCAGACCGCCCATCATATCCACGATCTCCGGGAAGTGGAAGAAGTCCACAGCTACGCAGCCGTCCACAGAAACGCCGAAGTTGTGGTAAATGGTATCCTTCAGCAGCTCCATACCGCCGATAGGGTAGGAGGCGTTGATACGGTTGTCATTGTACCCGGGGATCTGCACATACAGGTCTCGCAGGAAGGAGGTCATATAAACGGAGTTGTTTTCCTTGTTAAAGGTCAGCAGCACCATGGCATCCGACCGGCCGATGCTTTCGTTCCAGCGGCGGTCCAGACCGATGAGCAGGAGATTCACATATTCCTCTCCGTCAAAGATCGTGCCCTCGGGCAAGGTATCCCAGATCACGGTAGATACTTCTGTGCCGCTGAAATTGGGATCTGTTGTAGCATCGGAGTTGTAAAGCGCCTCCAGTTCGGAGGGGGACAGGGTTTGCCGGGTTTCTTCCCGGTTAATGAGGCCCAGCCAATGCTCCGCGTATGCGGTTGCAAAGATCAAACCGATCAGCACGATTGCCAGCAGGGCACACAGGCCGATCAGGAAAGGTTTTTGCCAGGCGTTGTTCCGGCGACGCCGTCTTCTGGGATTGGTCATATAAATACCTCCAGTATTAAGAGGAAAATGATGATAGCTTGAATATTATACTCCTATTCTGTCGAAAAAGCTAGTACTAATTTCAAAATGCCAGCGAAATTCCCAGAGAAAGTATGGTTACGGAGTTTGCTCTGAACTAGTGTATCTCCGGTGCGAAGTGATTATTCTTTCCGCCTTAAGCAAAAACCGGATGTGCCGTTTGGCACATCCGGTTTAGCTGTTTTAGTCGTGAGGTTTCTCGTCCAGAGTGATGGGAAGCTCCAGTTCCGCGCCGGAGCGCCAGACGGTGATGGTGGTGGTATCTCCCGCCTTGAACTTCTGCAGGGCGGCAGTCAGTTCGTTGACAGAACGAACAGCATTCCCACCCACACGGATGATAATATCCTTTGCCCGGATACCGGCAGCCTGTGCACAGTTTCCATCAAAGGTCTCTGCCACATAAGCGCCCATGGGAATGTCCAATGCCTCGCATACGGAGGAATCCATATCCCGCACGCTGACGCCCAGATACGCCCCGGTAACATATCCGTATTCCACCAGATCCTGAATCTTGGCGATCACATCATCAATGGGGATGGCAAAGCCGATTCCCTCAATCGTAGCGCCGGAAGCGGTGGAGCCGGAATATTTGGCGGTGGTGATGCCTACCACCTGACCCTTCATATTAAACATCGGGCCGCCGGAATTTCCGGAATTGATGGCAGCATCGGTCTGGAGCATATTGATATAGGTGTTTTCTGTGGAAATGCCCCGATCCTTGCCGCTGATATAGCCGACGGTGAGGGTGGAGGTCAGTTCGCCCAAGGGGTTACCGATGACCACCACCTGATCGCCGATGATCAGATCGTCGCTGCTTCCCAGCTCTGCCGGCTGCAGATCTTCGGCATCTGCTTTCAGCACAGCCACATCATGGGCAGCGTCAAAGCCGATAACCTTAGCTTTGTAGGTCTGCTGGTCGTTGGTGGTGATCTCTACAGAGGTGGCGTTTTCCACCACATGGTAATTGGTGACCGCATAGCCGTCCTGGGTGAGGACAAAGCCAGAACCGGAGGATTTGGATACGGAAGACTGACCGAAACCGGATGCGGGAACGGTGGCGGTGACCGCAATCACGCTGTCCACGGTTTTTGCGTAAATATTTCCGGGGGTCAGACCGTCTCCGGTGTTCACAGTACCGGAAATGGAATTGCCGTTGCCGGTATAGGAATTGTCCTCGATCTGTTCCTGCAGATCCTCTATCTGCCGGTCAAATTCCCGCTGAAGCTTGGCCAACCGGCTCTGCCAGTAACCGTTTACGGAAAAGGCGGTAATACCGCAGCCGGCGACAACCAATGCAACAGTCAGCACCCATGCGAGGATGCGTTTTCCCGCCTTGCCGGACTTCTTTTTGGGCTTGGGTGGCGGAAAAACGCTTTCTTCCTGAGGAAAGTGAACCTCATAGGGAGAATCGGCAAAGGGAGAAGCCGGCTTTTCGGCAGACTCCGGAGCTGTTTCGGGTTCTTCCGGAACAGGGGCTACAGGTTCTTGCTCCTGAGGATCGTATTCATAATTTTCCATGGGTTTGCCTCCATATTAAATCTGTATAAGGGAATCATAGTAAAAGGTTATGAAATAAATATGTACGGCAGTCAAAATTTCCGTGAACTGCCAAATTTACTTGGTTTTGGATTCTATCATACCTTTTTCGGACAGTTGCGTCAAGTCCTTGTAAAAAATTGCGGCGGCAAAAGCCGCCGCAGTTAGGATCATCTTTTGCGGAAGGACTTGCAGTCGGTGCACTGATCCATTGCGGGATCGGCCTCGTGCGTGCCCACCATGATCTTGTCCAGAGAGCAGTAGTTCTCGGTGTCGCAGTGATAAGCGCAGGACTGAACGGTGCATTCGATGCATTTGTTGGCATTGCAGTTCATGGCTGTTACCTCCTTTTTTTGAGTTCTCCGTTAGTATGACCACCCAGTCAAAAAGTATTACTGCCTGTTTTTGATTTTCCTTTTGACATGGATTGACATTTGAAATGCTTGCCTGTATAATATATGCGGAAAACCGCGGTTTTCCGGTATAGTAAATCCAAAGACGAAAACGTCTTTTGAAAGAAAGGAATTTTGCCATGATTTATAGTAGCGAAGTACAACATATGTGCAGCGTTGCCAAGGGCGCCTATCACGGCCCCGCACCCATCCCGGAAGAGGGCAAGTGGGTACAGGTCAAGGAAATTAAGGATGTCAGCGGATTCACCCACGGCATCGGCTGGTGCGCCCCTCAGCAGGGCTGCTGCAAGCTGACCCTGAATGTGAAGGAAGGCATCATTGAAGAGGCTCTGGTGGAGACTCTGGGCTGCTCCGGCATGACCCACTCTGCCGCAATGGCTTCTGAGATCCTCATCGGTAAGACCCTGCTGGAGGCTCTGAATACCGACCTGGTCTGTGACGCTATCAATACCGCTATGCGGGAGCTGTTCCTGCAGATCGTTTATGGCCGCAGCCAGTCCGCTTTCTCCGAGGATGGCCTGGCAGTTGGCGCTTCTCTGGAGGATCTGGGCAAGGGCCTTCGCAGCCAGGTGGGCACCATGTTTGCCACCAAGGTCAAGGGCCCCCGTTACCTGGAGATGGCTGAGGGCTATGTTACCCGCATCGCTCTGGACGAGGACGACCTGATCACCGGCTACGAGTTCATCAACCTGGGTAAGATGATGGACTTCATCAAGAAGGGCGACGATGCCAACGAGGCACTGAAGAAGGCGAAGGGCTCCTACGGCCGCTTTGCTGACGCTGCCAAGTACATCGATCCCCGCCACGAATAAAAGGAGGACGCTGCAATGGCTTTGTTTGAAGGTTACGAAAGAAAAATCGACAAGATCAATGGCGTTCTGGCTCAGTATGGTCTGGAATCCGTTGAGCAGTGCCGTGAGCTGTGCAAGGCTGCCGGCTTTGATCCCTATGAGATCGTTAAGGGCATTCAGCCCATCGCCTTTGAGGATGCCGCATGGGCATACTGCGTGGGCGCTGCGATCGCTATGAAGAAGGGCGTTAAGAACGCCGCTGAGGCCGCTGAGGCTATCGGCATCGGCCTGCAGGCTTTCTGCATCCCCGGCTCCGTCGCTGAGGACCGCAAGGTTGGTATCGGCCACGGCAACCTGGGCGCTATGCTGCTGCGGGACGAGACCAAGTGCTTCGCTTTCCTGGCTGGCCACGAGTCCTTCGCTGCTGCTGAAGGCGCCATCGGCATCGCCCGCTCCGCCAATAAGGCCCGTAAGGAGCCCCTGCGGGTCATCCTGAACGGTCTGGGCAAGGACGCTGCTCAGATCATCTCCCGGATCAACGGCTTCACCTATGTGAAGACCCAGTTTGACTACTACACCGGCGAGCTGAAGATCGTCGAGCGCATCCCTTACTCCAAGGGCGAGCGCGCTGCGGTTAACTGCTACGGCTGTGACGATGTCCGTGAGGGCGTTGCAGTCATGCGTTACGAGGGTGTTGACGTTTCCATCACCGGTAACTCCACCAACCCCACCCGCTTCCAGCATCCTGTTGCCGGCACTTATAAGAAGGAATGTATGGAGAATGGCCGCAAGTACTTCTCCGTCGCTTCCGGCGGTGGTACTGGCCGTACATTGCACCCCGATAATATGGCTGCTGGTCCTGCTTCCTACGGTATGACCGACACCATGGGCCGTATGCACGGCGATGCTCAGTTTGCAGGTTCTTCTTCCGTGCCTGCTCACGTGGAAATGATGGGCTTCCTGGGCGCAGGTAACAACCCGATGGTCGGTATGACCGTTAGCGTTGCTGTTGCTGTGGAAGAGGCTTTGAAG
>JAZNLP010000119.1:0-17760 GCA_045579165.1 Faecousia sp. | reverse complement strand
CACCACCGGATATGGCATTTTTATTGAGAATATGTTAGACGCTGCTGCATAAAAAAAGAGAACGGATCCTTCGACTTCGTGCTTTGCACTCCGCTCAGGATGACAAAGGTGAGCGGTAGTTGCAGCGACTGCCATACTTCCACTGTCATTCTGAGCGAGCCGCAGGCGAGTCGAAGAATCCGTCCTTAAAATGTAAAGGAGAAAGATTATGGATTTCTACAAAGTACCCATCGGCTTCGGTATGGCGCTGGCGCAGAATACCGCCGCCATGAACCGCTACGCCCATTTGAGCGAAGCCCAAAAGCAGGATATTCTAAACAAAGCGCACAATGTCCGCAGTGAAAGGGAGATGTACTCCCTGGTGGCAAGCCTTGCAAATGGGATTATGGAATAATGTAGGGCGGCAATCTGCCGCCCGATTTTTAAAATCTTCAGCGCTGCAAGAAAAAATTTACCAAAAATGTAAAAAACCCCTTGCGTTATTTTGGATTTGTGCTACTATAGCAGTAGTACAAATTAGCAACGTGGCAAAACTAGCATTTATCCTAATTTACATAATCACGAACTGGAGGCGAGAGATGTGGCGCGAAGACGCGTAAACACTACGAAATATGAGATAATCCAGACGGCGACCAGGCTTTTCCTGGAAAAAGGATATTCCGCTACTACCCCCAAGCTGATATGCGATGAGCTGGATATCAGCACAGGAAACCTGACATATTATTTCCCCACGAAGGAGCATTTACTGGCAGAGCTTGTGGAAATGCTTTGCAAATTCCAGGGGGAGACCCTGCAGAACATGGTGGAGGAGGAAGGCACAACATCACTTCTGGCGGTGTGTCTGGAGCTGGCTACCATGGCAGTTATGAGCGAGGAAAGTGAGATCGCAAAGGATCTGTTCCTGTCCGCCTATTCCAGTCCCATGTGCCTGGAGATCATTCGTAAAAACGACACCCAACGGTCAAAACGCATATACGGTGAGTTCTGTCCCAACTGGAGCGAACTGCAGTATGTGGAAGCAGAGACGCTGGTGTCCGGCATCGAATACGCAACGCTGATGACCACCAACGATTCTGCGCCGCTGGACGCCCGGATCACCGGCGCGCTGAACAATATCATGCTGATCTTTAATGTTCCTGAGCAGACCCGCAGCATAAAGATCAAAAAGGTCCTTTCTCTGGATTATCTGACCATGGGCAGAAATGTTCTGGATCAGTTCAGAGATTTTGTGGATCAAACCAACGAGCAAACCTTTACCATGCTGCTAGGCAGCAATAAAGAATAATCTTTACATATAAATCGTAATGTAAAATGTCCACGTCAGAACCGTGAGTACCCCAAGGAGGTAACCGTATGAGTAACAACAACCTGTTCAAGAGAGCTTTGAGCATCGTGTTATGTGTCGTGCTGCTTATGGCTTATTTGCCGGCCAATGCGCTGAAGACCGCAGCGGCAGAGCCGGTACTGAATATTGTTCCCAACAGCAAAAAGGCGGATCCCCAGTCCATTATCTGGGAGAATTTCTTTGGCCCGGGCCAAATGCACACGGAATATGCCGGTGCTGTTTGGACGGACAAGTCCGTCTTTACCGGAGCGACCAATAAACTCCCCGGTGTGTCGCTGGTGGATCAAAACAATTTCCTGGTAGCGCTGTCCTCCATCGCCTCCAATACGGCGATCACCGGACACACTTCCTCTCCCACCGATACCATGCTGGTGCTGGACCTGTCCGGCTCTATGGTGGACGGTACATACGAGGTTGGCTATATCCGTTCCGGAAACAATAGCTATAATCAGGCGTATGGTATCGATATGTCTTTGGTGGAGGCAATGGTAAAGGCTACCAACGACACCATCGATACCCTGATGACACAGAACAGCAACAACCGTGTGGGTGTTGTGCTGTACTCCGGCAATACCAGCACAGGCAATGATGCTACTTCCGGCAGCGCAACGGTTGTCCTGCCTTTGGGCAGATACGCAGGCGTAGCAGGCAAGTATCTGAGTCTGGATGCTAACTATATTACCAACACCCTTTATACCTATAACCGCAATACCCGCCGCTGGACGGCTGCCGGACAGAGCGAGCCTTATGTTGCTTCCAACAGTACGGTTGCTGTTTCTGTGGAAAACGGACTGAAAACCGAAAGCGGTGCAGCAGTAACAGATGCATCCAAGACTGTCGTTGGCGGTACTTACATCCAGAACGGTCTTTACAAGGCGATGAACCAATTCCTTTCAGTGACCGACACGACGGTTCCTGAGGGTAAGATCCAGGCAGGTGTGGAGCGGTTACCTGTCGTCGTGCTGATGACCGACGGCGCACCCACCATCGCCACCACATCCTATACCTCTGTGGGTACTTCCAACACCGGCAATGGTGGCAGCACCAGCGACAGGATCACCTTCCTGACCCAGCTGACTGCGGCTTATGTCCGGGGAAAGGTGGCGGCACATTATCAGGAGTCTGCCACCGATGGGAAAGATATCCTGTTTATGACACTGGGTCTCGGCACAGAAAACAGCTCTGCTGCCACCAACACCCTGTATCCCGCCGGTTCTAATGACAATCTGGAAGGCTACTGGGAAACCTATTTGGCGGCTAATGCAGGCACCAATGTGCGGGTGATCAGCGGCACGAACGGTCTGACGGTTACACGGGATTCGGCTGTCACAGCCATGAACTATGTGGATAAATACTTCCAAGCCAGCAACGCAGCCGGTCTGATCGAATCCTTTGAGCAGATCCTGGGTGAGATCCAGCTGAAGGCTGAGACCTATGCTACCCTGGTGGAAGGCGACGGCGCTAACTTCTCCGGCTATGTTACCTTTGAGGATGCTCTGGGCGAGATGATGCACGTGCATGACATGAAGGGCATCATGATGTCTGACGGAAACGGCGGCACGGTGCTTTACACCGGCAAGGGCGTTGCCAAAAGCCTGAACGAGGGCGTTCTTGGCACGCAGGAAGCGCCCACGGAGCGGGGTGATGAGCTGGTCCGCACCGTTAAGGAGCGTATCCCCGGCACGACTACCACCCAGGCGCAGCAGCTGATCAGCTGGGCATATCTGGATCAGCAGCTGTATTTTGAGAATGATAATAACTGGAGCAACTACATTGGCTGGTATGCCGATGCACAGGGCAATTATGTAGGCTTCTGGGATAAGGACTCCGGTTATGAAAATGCGCCCGCAAATGCGGCGTACGCCAACCGTTCCTACGGCTATCTGGGCGCACAGGAAGATACGGATATGATGCACGTGGTGGTCATGGTCCGCACCGACCTGAGAACACAGAATCAGACTGTTTTCTTCAAGATCCCTGCCGCTCTGCTGCCCACGGTGCAGTACAAGGTCACTTTGGCCGTGGATGACCCCACCAAGGTGGAGAAATTTGAGCGGGAAGCTGCTTTTCCCATGCAGCTGGTGTTTGAGGTGGGTCTGCGCTCCGATATCAATTCCGTAAATCTGGAGCAGAAGATCGCAGAGCATATTGCTGCCGGCGGTCATGTCCACCGCAATGCCGACGGTACGGTGAATTTCTACACCAACGAATGGGCTATCGGTAACGACACCAACCAGAACGGCATTCCCGATCCGGACGAAGTGGACACCGCAAAGGTGGCACAGTCTCACTTCCATCCGGCGCTGGACAATACCCGCTACTACTATACGGAGGACACCCCCGTTCTGGATGCCGCAGGCAATCAGATCACAGACCCCAATGCGAGCCTCTCCGGCGGCACCTATCATATTGAGCATTATTACTACACCACAACAGAGCGCAAGGTCACAGATAGAACCATCGCTGCCGAGACACTGGCACAGGCACAGTACAGAGACGGCAGATGGGTCATCCCCGGCGGAACCATGTTCCGTGAACTGACCCGGCTGAGAGTGATGAAAGAGACCAACAGCACCGGGACTGTGGATTACTCCCGCTTCTCCGCCACCTTTGCGGCAGTTGGTAAGCAGGATGTGTATTCCTTCCTGGGCAACAACGGTACATTTACAGTAGCACCTGCTACCGGCATCACCCTGCGTAAGGAAGTTTCCGGCACTATCGCAGATGCAGACCGGTTTACATTCCAGGTAAGCCTGTCCAATATCCCCGCGGGCAGCACAGCTGTCCCGACGCTGACCGATGCTGACGGAAATGCGATTTCCGGCGTGACCATGTCCGCTTACCAAAACGGACAGTTCACCGTTACGATGCCTGCCGGCATCACCGCCTATATTTCCGGCATCCCCGCAGGCACCAATGTGGAGGTCGCCGAGCAGATCAACGGCGACTACAAGGTAGTCGGCATTCAGGTGGCAGGTCAGATGCAAGCTGCTGACGGCAACGCCACACTGACGGTTCCCGCATTCGTAGGAACGGGCGACGATCACCATGTACTTTCGACGGTACAGCAGATGGTCCCCGTTGTGATCACCAACGCCCCCAATGTGTACGGCGACCTGATCATCAGCAAGGACGTGTTCCACACCCTGGTATCGGATCCGGCTGTGTTGGCGCAGAAGGAATTTACCTTCCGGCTGACCCTTACCGGCTCTGAGATCGCTGAGGGGGACACCTTCGAGACCTCCGCAGGTGTGCAGGTTAAGGTGGGTGCAGGCGGCGCTGTCACATTCATAGATGGCAGCCCCATCGTTTTGAAGAACGAGGAGTCTATTACCATCCTTAGAATCCCTGAGGGTACTACCTATACGGTTACGGAAGACGACCTGCCCGGTTTTGCCCTGGACAGCATTGGCGGCAATACGGCAGCCACTTCTGCCACCGGCAGCATCATCGGCAACACAGAGGCTATGGCGGACTTCTACAACCGCTATCCCGATGAGTTCGTTCCTGTGGAAGTGCCGGTCACCTTGAAGCTGACCAAGGAACTTACCGTAAAAGCAGGCACGCCTGCAGACGAAGAGTTCGTATTTGTCCTGCAGAAGCTGCTGGATGACGGCACTTACCCCGATATTGCCGACACCAACGGCCAGACCTATATCAAGGTCCGTGCAGGCAATACGGAGCAGGCCAGCTTTAATCTGACCTTTAACAATGTTGGCACTTACTTCTTCCGTGTGGTGGAGCTGAAGCCTTCTGAGCAGACTCCTGCGGGCACTGACACCGCCGGTATGACCTACTCTACCATGCAGGCTCTGTTCGAAGTGATCGTCACCGACGAGAATATGGACGGCGCTTTGGAGATCGCAGTTCGTGAAGAAGCAAATGTCACCGTCACCGGCGACAACAGCGGCATCGATGTGTCCGCGGTCTTTGAGAACATCTACGAGGTCGGTTCTGCCAATACCGTGCTGAATGTGCACAAGAAGCTGATCAATCCCGCCATTGCCAACATCCCGCTGACGGAGTTCCACTTCGATATGGTCGCCTGTGATGCTGACGGCAATCCTTTGGCAGGGGAGCAGGTCAAAACCGTGACCACCTCCGCTCTGGGCGATGCCACCTTCAACATTGTGCTGGATGAGGCAGGTACCTATTATTATCTGATCTCGGAGCAGATCCCTGCCAGCGGCCGTGTGGGAATGGACTACGACACCACCAAGTATCTTTATAAAGTGGTGGTTGGAACAGAAACCGTCGGCTCTGATACCAACTATGTGATCACAGAGCGTCAGCTTACCAATCTGAAGACCGATACGACTGTAGAACCGGAAAATGGCGTTTATACCGCCCAGTTCGAAAATACCTACAGCCTGACCGGCACGAATGTGCGGATTCCTTACCGCAAGTCCCTTACCGGCCGTCCCATGACGGACAGCGATGTCTTCATGCTGCAGCTGGTTCAGACCGACGGCGCATTTAGTCCCATGGCTGGCGGTGTAAACGGACAGTACAGAATGTACGACATGAGCGGGATCAACATCCAGCTTGACTATACACAGGTGGGGACTTACCACTATAAGCTCACAGAGGTTATTCCTGCAGAAGCTGTGTACCGTGCCGATCTGGGCAAGTATGTGCTCAACGGAATCGTCTACGACAATGCAGTGTACCATGTCACCGTCAATGTTTACGACAACGGCAACGGCGCTCTGGAAGCAACCAAAATCATCCACAAGGTGGGTGCTGCCGCAGCAGTTGATACGGTGGCGTTTGCAAACGAATATGTTGTAAGCGGCGAAGAGACCGTTACCATCGGCGGCAACAAGGTCCTCAATGGCAGAAGCTTGGTGGCAGGCGAGGTTACCATCGGTCTGTATAGCGATCCGGAATGCACCCAGAAGCTTATGGAGACCGCCAACCGTGCCGACGGAACATTTGCGTTCCCCACCATCACCTATACGGCTGCGGATCTGGGCGACAACTCTGCCGCAAAGACCTATACCTATTACATTAAGGAGATCCCCGGAACCAAGGGCGGTGTGACATACGATCCCAATGTCTACACTGTGACGGTCACGGTCTCCCATGCTGCCGGCGTGCTGGTGGTGACGCCCTCTAACAATTACGCAACCCTGCAGATCACCAACAGCTATCTGGCGCAGGATGTCGATGTGCTGCTCAGCGGCAGAAAGGAACTGTCCGGCGACTGGACCAATGTTCCCAACCAGCAGTTCCGGTTCGATCTGTTCGAGGCGGATGCAGCCTTCTCTATTACAGATCAGACCCCTGTGGACACCAAGTATGTCACCGGTGCAGACACCTTCTCCATCAGCCTGCGGTACACCGACGGGCAGGAGGGAAGCTACTACTATGTCCTTAAGGAGGACATGAGCAACCGGGCAGGCGGTATCGGCTATGACGCCGGTGAGTATCACATCACCGTCAATGTCTCCGATCCCGGCGAGGGTAAGCTGGTAGCCCAGACGACCATTTACCGTCCCGGCACCGGCAATACCACTACCGCTGTGTTCACCAATGTCTATAAAGTAGAGCCCACCACCGCTACGCTGGAAGGCAACAAGACCTTCACCAACACTTCCAACAATCAGCCCATGACCATGGCTGGCGGTGAGTTCCAGTTCCTGGTGCTGGAGGGCGCAGATCTGAGCACCGCGAAGATCGTCACCACCGGTACGAACCGGGCAGACGGAACCATCGAGTTCCTGCCGATCACCTATACCGAATCCGGTGTTCACGAATACACCGTGGTGGAAGTTGTCGGCGAGGAGGGCGGTGTAGCCTACTCTGAGGCACAGTTCTCCGTCAAGGTCACCGTTACCGATAACGGCGATGGCACGCTGACAGCTGCAGCAGATTACAACAACACGCCCGTTGTGTTCGAAAACACCTATACCCCCGGCGCAACCCAGGTGATCCTGTCCGGCAAGAAGGTGTTTGCCGGCGACTGGACAGCAGTTACCAACAAAACCTTCAGCTTTGAACTGTTCGAGACCGACGCAAGCTTCGCTGTGGAAGATGATGCGATCCTGAAAGCCGACAACGGCACAGACGGAAGCTTCACCTTCGCCGCCATCAACTACGCCGCAGAAGGGATTCACTACTATGTGCTCCGCGAGGAGCTGTTCGGTCAGAGTGTGCATGGCGTCACCTATGACAGCAAGGAAGTCCACATCACTGTGCGCGTAGAAGACAATGGCAGCGGTCAGCTGGTGGCAACCGTAGAGACGAACGATACCGCAGCTGCGGTGGCTTCTGAAAACAATGTGGTAACCGTAAGCGGACTGGAGTTCACCAACACATATCAGGCAACCTCCACAAGCTACACACCCGCCGCCCAGAAGGATTACAAGGGCGAGGCGATGAAGCAGTTTGACTTCGTTCTGGCGGTTAACGGCGATGACGAGCAGATCAAGCGCAACGATGAAAATGGCAATGTGGTGTTTGACGAGCTGGTCTTTGATGCTCCGGGCGTTTATGAACTGGAGATCCGCGAGCAGGAAAATACCCTTTGGGGTATGATCCGCTGGGACACCAATGTTTACACCATCACCCTTCATGTGGAGGACGACGGACAGGGCAAGCTGTCCATCAATGAGAGCAAGACGGAGATCACCAGCGTCAAGGGCGACGATGAGCTGCTGTTCCGCAATGCACACAACGATGTGATTACGAAAAAGGATGTATTCCTGGCAGAAGCCCCCACCGTCAGCATCGACGGCAAGGCAGTTGCGATCAATGACATCCTGCTCTATAAGATCTCCTATACCAATTATGACAGCGTGCCGGTGGACATTGAGATCCTGGATGAGCTTTCCGAGAGTACCGCCTATGTGGAAGGCTCTGCCGACAACGGCGGCACACTCTCCGGCGGTACTCTGCGCTGGACAGTCAGCGGTGTAGAACCCGGTGCGACGGTTACCGTCAGCTTCCGGGCGAAGGTCGTGGCGACCAACGTTACTGTGGAAAATACCGCTACTGTGCTGGAAGGCGACAACAAGCATCATACCAATGTTGTTCGCAACAGCGTGGACGAGGACCTGTTCGTTAAGGAAGTGTTCTCCATCAGCGCACCGAATGTAAGCGTTGACGGCAAGGCAGTGGCGCAGGGCGCGACGCTGGTGTACGCACTGACCTACACCAATTCTGCCGACAAGGCAGCAGAAGTGACCATCACCGATACGATCCCTCAGAACACAGCGTATGTAAACGGCTCTGCCGACAACAGCGGCGTTTATGCAGACGGCAAGGTCACCTGGGTGCTGCAGCTGGCAGCCGGCGAAAGCAAGACTGTGTCCTTCCAGGTCACGGTGGGAGCCGGTAACAGCCCCATCACCAACAAGGCGATCGCAGTGGAAGGGGAGAACCAGCTGGAGTCCAACCAGACCACCAACACGGTCACGGTTCCTTCCGACATACCGAAGACCGGCGACAACACAAATCTGGCATTGCTGGCAACTTTGATGCTGTCCAGTGTTGCGTGCCTGTTCGTTCTGACCCTTTCCCGCAAGCGCATGGTCGGTTAACCGGCAAGCAAGAACCTATCCGCAATCGGATGAACCGAATCCCCATTAAATGAAAGAATTCCCGGAATGCACAAGTGCATTCCGGGAATATCTCTTATTTTGTGGTTTTTATGGATCGGCGGGTTGATCCGACCCGCCTTTTCGCACCATCCCGCTGCGCTTGCCGCGACACACTTGACGGAAAAATGTATAGACCCTATTCCTGTCGTCACAGCGTTGGGCACTATTTTTCTCCATCCGAGTACAGTTTGTCCCCGGGGAAGAAAATTATACGAAAATTATTTGTCCAGATGTACGTTCAGATGGGGATAGGTCATCTGGATGCCGCTGGCATCAAACTGCTCTTTGATCCGGTGGGTGATGGCAAAGTGCACATCCCAGTAGTCAGCGCTGTTGCACCAGGCCCGGACCACATAGCGGATGGCGCTGTCGCCATAGCCGGTGACGCAAACAAAGACAGCCGGATCTTCCAGCACGCCGGGGACTTGCGCGGCAGTACGCAGGGCGGCTTCCACCGCTGCCACAGGGGCATCGTAAGAGGCGGTGATCTCCACATCCACCCGGCGGGTATCGGCGCTGGAATAGTTGACGATCTGGGCGGCGATCACGGAGCTGTTGGGAATGGAGATGAATTTGTTATCCACAGTAGACAGCCGGGTGTAGGCGATGCCCACCTCCTGAATGGTGCCGGACTGACCGGCGATCTCCACATAGTCTCCGGCGCGGAAAGGCTTGGTATACAGCAGAGTAAAGCCGCCGATGACATTGGCGAGCATATTCTGCAGCGCCAGAGAAACAGCCAGAGTCAGCACGGAAGCCAGCGCCACGATACCGGTGACATCAATGCCCAGGCTGGATGCCACGATCAGCGCCAGCAGGATCACCATGACGGTTTTTGCCAGGGTCTTGACCAGGCTGTAGGCGGCCTTTTCCAATTTGGTTTTTTCCAGAGCCTTGTCCAAGATCTGTCCGACAATGCGGATGAGCAGCAGACCCACAGCGGCGATGATCACGGCTTTGAGGATCGTGCCGGCAATGGGCAGCAGCATGGAAAACAGATTTGCCATAAAAATACCTCCTAAATAGTATCTACTGTTATTATACTTCTTTTTTGGAAGGATTCAAGCGCCACTGAAAACTTTCTCTTTTCTATTGGGGAGAAATTTGTTATAATGACGGCAGAGAAGTAAACGGATACAGGAGGCACTTGCTATGTATAATGTCCTGATCTGCGATGACCAGCCGGATATCGTGAATGCCCTAAAGATCTATCTTGCCCCGGAGGGGTATCAGCTGTTTGAAGCCTATACGGGCTTGCAGGCGCTGGAGCTTGCGAAAAAAGAGCAGATCCATCTGATTTTGCTTGACATTATGATGCCCCAGATGGACGGCCTTACTGCCGCCGCCAAGATCCGGGAGTTTTCCAATGTGCCTATTTTGTTCCTCACCGCCAAATCCGAGACGGAGGACATGGTGCTGGGGCTGAATGCAGGCGCGGATGACTATATTACCAAGCCCTTTGTGCCGGTGGAGCTGCTGGCCCGGGTGCGATCCCACCTGCGGCGGTACGCCCAGCTGGGCAGTCAGAGTCCGGAGGAAAGCCAGATCACCATCGGCGGCATCACCCTCAATGACCGGGAAAAGACCGTTTTCGTGGAGGGCGAGCCGGTGAATCTGACCCCAACGGAATACAGCATTCTGAAGCTTCTCATGGAGAATCCCGGCAAGGTGTATTCCACCAAAGGGCTGTACGAAGCTGTTTGGCAGGAAGCTGCTCTGGACGGCGGCGCGGTTGCGGTACATATCCGCCATCTGCGGGAGAAAATCGAGATCGACCCCTCTGCGCCCCGGTATCTGAAAGTGGTCTGGGGGCAGGGCTATAAGATCGAGGGGGGAACATAAGCCGTGAAAAGCGGAATACTTATCAAATTTTTAGCGATCCTGCTCACTGCCCTGTCGCTGGTGGCCGCGGTGGGCGGCTGCGCCGGTATTGTGATCACGGAGCGGGCGGGGCTGTATGTAAACGGCCTGGAGGCGCTGCAGGATCAGCAGTATGAGGCCATCGCCCGGTCTTTGGCGAAGGACTATGCCGACCGGTATACCGCAATGAACATGGGCGTTTGCCCCGAGGCGCTCCTGGACAGGCTTTACGGCAACACCCCCAACCGGTATGAAAAAGAGCTTTGGTCGCTGGAGCTGTACCAGGAGGAAAAGCTTCTGGAAAGCGCCGGAAATCTGGAACGGGGTGGAGCAAAGATCCGGCTGACAGTCAGCTGTGAATATCCCATCGCCATCGCTTATGATTCTTATTTTCCAGGGCTTGACGACTCTGACGAGATCCAGGAAACAGAGCCTACCGCCACAGAGTCTACCGCCACAGAGCCTCAGGAGGAAATAGTCCCTGGGGGCTGGATCCGGGACAGCCTGGTGACGGTCTGGGAAGAAGGCCAGCTGAAGCTGTATCATTTGTATTATTATGATGGCCCTACCTACACCGCCACCGTCCGGTTAAGTGAAGAGATGCTGCAAATCAGTCAGCTTCATCTGCTGACACTGCTGTATCCCTACCGATATACCTTTATTTCCATGCTGGTATGGGGACTGATCCTGTTTGTGGCAGGGTTTGTGTTCCTGCTTTGGTCTGCCGGCAGGATCCCCGGCGGCGAGATCCGCCCCGGCGGCCTGTGCCGGCTGCCGCTGGATCTGTGTATTTTGGTGGCGGGCGCTCTAACCGGCGTTCTGATCTGGCTCCACTCCCGGCTGTGGGAATGGACACAGCAGCAAGGCCCGCATCCGGGCAATGTCAGCCTGCTGGGAACGAACCTGCTGGTCATTATCCTGATCGTTTTGGGCACGATCTTTACCCTTGCCGCCCAGATCAAGGTGAAAAACCGTTTTTGGTGGAAGAATAGCCTGCTGGGGCGTTGTTTCAAAGGCGTGCGAACAGGTGTCCGCTTTCTGTCCAGAAGTGTCTCTGCCGGATACCGGTTGCTGCCGCTGATGTGGCAGTGGCTGCTTGTGGGGGCGTTAATGGGTCTTACAACATGGATCACTTTCCTGGCTGCCACAGGAGATACCCAGTACCGCTTTAACGGACTTTTGCTGTTTCTTCTGGCGCTGGAGATTCTGGGTTGTATTGCCGTCATCTGTTACAGCAGCTATTGTTTCGGCTTGCTGATCGGTGGCGCAAGAAAAATGGCCGAAGGCAGTCTGCACCACAAGATCCCCACAAAACATCTGAGGGGCAGTTTTTTGGAATTTGCCCAGGAACTCAATTCCCTGTCCCAGACGGCTGTTGAGGCAGCCCAAAAGCAGATGCGCTCGGAGCGGATGAAATCGGAGCTGATCACCAATGTTTCCCATGATATCAAAACACCGCTGACATCCATTATCAATTTTGTAGATCTGCTGAAAAAGCCCCACACCCCCCAGGAGGAGGCGCAGTATCTGGAGGTGCTTAGCCGCCAGTCCGGGCAGATGAAGCAGCTGATCGAGGACTTAATGGATCTGAGCAAGGCATCCACCGGCAATATGCCTGTGAACATCACCCGGTTGGACGCGGTGGAGACGGTCAATCAGGCGCTGGGGGAATTTGACGATAAGCTTTCTGCCGCTGCTTTGACACCGGTGTTCCGGCAGCCGGAAAATCCTGTGTGGATCAATGCCGACGGGCGGCTGCTGTGGCGGGTGCTGTCGAATCTTCTGACCAACGCGGTCAAGTATGCCATGCCCGACACCCGGATGTTTGTGGATCTTCAGCAGATCGACGGACAGGTGCTGCTTTCCATAAAAAATGTCTCCCGGCAGGAACTGCGCCAGGGCGCCGATGAGCTGATGGAGCGGTTTGTCCAGGGAGATATCTCCCGCAGCGCCGGCGGTGCGGGGCTGGGACTGAATATTGCCCGGAGTCTCATGGAAGTTCAGGGAGGGCAGATGCAGCTGATGGTGGACGGAGATCTGTTTAAGGTCACGCTGATCTTCCCGGGGGAATGTTCATAATTTTGTCGTTTTTTGTTTTCAAATTGGTCAACAGAAATTCAAAACCAGGGTGTATGGTAAGAACAGAAAGGCGGCGGAAGCCGTGAGCCCCGCCTTTTCGTTGTAGAATCCTTTTTCTACCTCTCTTCTTTCCAAAACCCTTTGGGAAAAGCCCGCTGTGCAAGCAGCGGGCTTTTTCTATAAAACACTACGTCATTCCGAGGCGGCATCGCCGCCGTGGGAATCCTGTGGTTAGAGGGACATGTCCGAAAAGTTACGGGATTGCCACGGACGCAAGCGTCCTCGCAATGACGGTTCTTATTAAAGCGGAGGGGCATCCCCGGTTGACTTTTTGGGGGCGGATGCGGGAAAAAATACCGGGACGGAGGATTCCGTCCCGGTATGGGTTTTAGGTGTTCATTTTTGGATTGTCAGTCCGCTCCAGCAGGTAGTCAGTAGAAACACCGAAATAATCAGCAATTGCAATTAGTTCCTTATAGCCTGCTTCTCGTTCGCCGGTTTCGTACTGACTGATGGTGTTTTGTGCCATATGCAGTTCCATTCCAAGAAAGACCTGGGACAAATGCCGCTTCTCACGGAGCTCTTTCAATCTAATCAACGCACATCACCTCTTGACACAAACATATCATAATGATATGTTTGTGTTATCTCATTACGAGATATGCGAAAAGGGGGTAGCGAGATGGAAAAAATCGAACACATCCAAAGTTTGTATATACAATATGCAGAGCATGAGCCCATTGACGATCCGGTTTTCTGGGAGCATTATAAGCAGTTACAAAAAAGTGTTGCGTGCCTGCCAACCCAGATGCGGGAGGAGATCCTTTGCGCGGCAGAGAGGTTGGCGGCCTATCAGGAGCAGAAAGCTTTCCAGGCAGGGGCGCTTTCTCTTGCGCCAACAGAGAAACGGTGAAAGGGATCACATTTCCCCAGGAGATTGCCACGTCGCTTCGCTCCTCGCAATGACGGCTCTTTTGAAGCTGTGCGGCATCCCCAGTTGACTTTTTCCTTCCGGGCGGTATAATAAAGGCAGAAAAGAAAAAGGAGCGGTGTAGCATGGTCTATTCTATGAACATAGCAGGTCTTAACCGGGATCTGCCCCTGTGCCCTATCAACGATAAGCTGTATATAGCCGGTTTTGTGGTGTTTGGCGACCAGGAACTGACGGTGGCCTGCGCCAGAGAGCTGCTGAAAGTAGCTCCGGAGTATGACTATCTCATCACCGCCGAGGCAAAGGGCATCCCTCTGGCCCACGAAATGGCCCGGCAGACCGGTGCGGAAAAGTATTTCCTGGCCCGCAAAGCCCCCAAGCTATACATGACAGGCGTGTTTGAATCCACTGTCCAGTCCATCACCACCGCCAAGGAGCAGCATCTGTATCTGGATGTTGCCGACGCGGAGCTGATAAAGGGCAAGCGCATCCTGATTGTGGATGATGTGATCTCCACCGGAGAGAGCCTGAAGGCTTTGGAGGTGCTGATCGAGAAAGCCGGCGGCATTATAGCCGGCCGGATGGCAGTGCTGGCGGAGGGCGATGCCCAGAACCGGGAGGATATTATCTATCTGGAGAAGCTGCCTCTGTTCCACCCCGACGGAACGCCAATGGAATAAGAAAAGAAAAAAGGCCCCCTCTGATGAGGGGGCTGCTGAGCATAGCGAAGCTGGGGGAGAGATCACTACCCCTCAGTCAGCCTGCCCGGCTGACAGCTCCCCTGACAAGGGGAGCCTTTTTGTTTGTTATTTTTCTGTCAGTTCCCGCAGGCGGCAGGCATAATCGTAGGCTTTTTTGTAGTCCTCCAGCTGCTGCCAGCAGGCCTCCAGCCGCTGAAGAGCCTGCCGGGGCATGGCCGCTTCCGCCTGTTGGTAAAAATGCGCCGCCCGGGCATATTCTTTCTGGGCGAAGCATACTTCACCCCGGGCAAAGCACCATGCAGGCGACTGTCGGTCCTCGGCGCTGTCCAAAAGCGCGGCGGCACGGAAAAAATCTCCCGTTTCCGCAGCTGCCGCAGCCCGCAGCTGTAGCTCCTGGTCTATATTTGGCAGGGCTGCAGCCAAGGTGACTGCCTGGGCTTGCTGCGCTCGATATTTCAGTAGCAAAAGCTTTCGATTCCAATGGGGGCAGGCACTGACATACTGCTCCGCCTGCTCCAAAAGGGACAGGGCATAGGGCTTTTTGTCCTCCTGCAGCGCCTGCTCCGCCAAGGTCAGCAGCGACTGGGTCAGCAAAGCGTTGTATTCCGGGTCGAAGACCGCATCCGGCTGCTGATAATCCCGAAGCACCTCCAGCGCCTGCGTCGGATCGTTTCCGGAAAGGGCTTGCCGGGCGCTTAAGATCCGCTGCTGGTTGGGGCTGACAGCCTCCCCGTCCTCCAAAAACCACGCCACCGGCTTTCCCAGCCGCTGGGCCAGATACTGCAGGGTGGACATGGACGGCCGGGCAGAGCCGTTTTCAATTTGTGAAAGCATATTGCGGGTGATGGTCTCGCCGCACAGCTGCCGCTGGGATAGTCCCGCTTCCTGCCGCGCCTGCCGCAGCTTGTCTCCCAATTCCATAATTGCCTCCGGGTAATTGTGATTTACCCCTAGTATAGCACAGCTTTTGTCAGATTTCTACAGTTACAAAAAATTCATTTGCTATTTCCTGCAAATTGGTTTACCATAGAGAAAAATCCAGGAAAAGGAGAATCGGCATGAAGCTTGATAACCAGGCGCTGAAACGGGATGCGGAAAATGCTTTATCCCAGGCTGCTTGCGACCCGAAAAAGCTCATTCTGCTGCACACCGGCGTGACGGTGCTGGCAGGGTTGGTGCTGACGCTTATCAGCTATCTTCTGCAGCTGCGGATCGAGGACACCTCCGGTCTGGGGGGCATCGGAACCAGAAGTGTGCTGTCTACCGTCCAGTCCATGCTCACCATCGCCCAGATGGCGCTGCTGCCTTTCTGGCAGGCAGGATATCTGGCTGTGGCGCTGGCTGTCTCCCGGGGGGAGCAGGCGGATAAAAATACGCTTTTTTCCGGTTTTGACCGGTTTGGCCCGTTTTTGCGGCTGTTTTTGTTTCAAGGCGTTATCTATGGCGTGATTATGATGGGCAGCAGCTATTTATCAAGCTTTCTGTATATGCTGACCCCTATGGGCGCGCAGCTGATGGGGCAGATGAATGCTTTCATGGGCAGCGCAGGGGATGCGGCGCTTAACGAAATGGCCATGGTGCAGACGGTTCTGCCCATGATGCTTCTGGGCGCGGCGGTATTTCTCGTCGCGGCAGCGCCCACCTTCTACCGGATGCGGCTGAGCCGCTATGTGCTGATGGATGGAGAGCGCAGCGCCCTGCGGGCCTTGGCTGGAAGTGCGGTGATGATGAAGGGCAGCCGAGTGAGTTTACTTCGCCTTGACCTTTCCTTCTGGTGGTATTATTTGCTGCAAGGACTTGTGGGCGTGGTCTGCTACGGCGATATACTGCTGCAGCTTTTGGGTGTAGCGCTGCCCTGGCCTTGGGAAGTGGGCTTTTTCGGATTCTTCGTGCTGTATATGCTGTGCCAGCTGGGACTTGACTACTGGCAGAAGAACCGGGTGGAGGTGACCTACGCCGTTGCCTATGAGCAGCTGCGTCAGCCCCGGCAGCCACAGCCTTCCCCCAAAAATCTGCCTTGGGAGGAGCGCTGAGAGTGAAGCTTGTGGAAATTACGGATTTTTCCGCCCCGGAGCTGGATATTTACGCCCGGCTCACTGAGGCGCAGCTGTTAAATCGCTTTGACCCCAAAAACGCCATGTTTATTGCGGAAAGTCCCAAGGTGATCCTCCGGGCGCTGGACGCAGGCTGCGTGCCGGTGTCGATTTTGGTGGAGCGCAGCCGGATGGTAGGGGAGTCTCTGGAAGCTATCGAACGCTGCGGCGATGTGCCGGTGTATACAGCGGAAATGGATGTGCTGACCCAGCTGACCGGCTACCGGCTGACCCGGGGACTGCTGTGCGCTATGCGCCGTCCGGCGCTTTTGCCGGCGGAGCAGATCCTGCAAAACGCCCGGCGGGTGGCGGGTCTGGAAAATGTGCAAAACCCCACCAATGTGGGCGCGGTCTTTCGCAGCGCCGCGGCGCTGGGGATGGATGCGGTGCTGCTGACCCCGGATTGCAGCGACCCGCTGTACCGCCGAAGCGCCCGGGTGAGTATGGGCACAGTGTTTCAGGTGCCATGGACATATCTGGGAAAAGACTGGCTGCAAACCCTGAAAAACGCAGGCTTTCACACCGCCGCTATGGCGCTGAAGGCGGATTCTCTTTCCGTGGATGACCCGGTTTTGACCCAGGCGGAAAGATTGGCGGTTGTTTTGGGCGCAGAGGGCGACGGACTTGCGGATGTGACCATCGCCGGGTGCGATTACACGGTGATGATCCCCATGCAGCATGGGGTGGATTCTCTGAATGTGGCAGCCGCCAGCGCAGTGGCGTTCTGGCAGCTGCGAAGCAGATAAAATAAAAAGCCTCCCTCATTGGGCAGGTGCTCATAAAACAGTTAACGGAGCGTATCGGTATCGATACGCCCCGTTTCTTATGTTCGTAACTTGGCTCTCCCTTTGGGAGAGCTGTCGGCGTAGCCGACTGAGAGGGCGTTCCCTCTCCGTCCTCGCTATGCTCGGCCACCTCTCCCAGAGGGAGAGGCAAGGGTACTGTTTTAATTCTGGATGCCCAAGGCAGCCTCTACCTGAGCGGTGTTTTCTTGCAGGTGGGTCTTTACAGCTTCCAGACCGCTGCCCACGATGGCCATGGTGCGGTTGTAGGAGCTTTCCATTTGCAGAAGCTCCGCGTCGCTGACGCCCATAGATCCCCGGACATTCGGGTCGTGGTCAATGGGCAGGATCTGATACTTATCGTT
>JAZNLP010000118.1:0-9270 GCA_045579165.1 Faecousia sp. | reverse complement strand
TAGACCCAGTCAGAGAAGCCACTGCAGTCCAAACCGTATGGGCGGATGGTACCGGTGGAGCTGGAGCCTGCGGAGGTCACCAGCTTTGGGGTATTCCACTCGTCATTCCAGCCTGGAGGGCTTTTGCCGCCCCAGAAGTATGGCACTCGCCCAACCAGAGAGAGGGCGGTCTTCAGGATATGCTCCCGAACCGGGGTACAGTTTTGCTGTGCGACAAAGGCCAGAAGCTCTGCATCCGTCAGGGGTACGGCCTGTCCGCTTCCCAGAGAGCCGTACAGCGTTCGTTTCAGCGAGTTGGCCATATTCTGAATGGCTTCACCATAGGTGATGTTGAACTGAGGATACTGGGCTGACAGATCCAGGTCAAAGGCTCCGGCAATGACGGAATTGTTGAAGGGGGCAATGGTACAGGCCACATATTTGATGATCTCGGTGGTGGGCCGTACCGTCTGCGTGCCGTTGGACTCATAATAGGTGGCTGTCCGGGTCCCGGAGATCTCGCCATTTGAGTATGTGGGTACGGTCACATGGACCGATTTGTACTTCGGAATGGTGAGAGGCGCATCAGATTCCCTGGTCTGGTCCGGCAGATAGTAGGTTCTCTGCTCGGTATAGTAGTTGAACCGGGGGACGCCATTGACGATGCCTGCGGCTTCGATCTGTGTCACAACGGTCACCGTGACCTGCTTGTATGTCTGATAGGTCACCGGGATCAGCCGCTCAAGCTGCTTTTCTTCATAGGAGACCGGGAACATTTGCCCGGATACGCTGCTCAGCTTTGTGACCATGTCCTCGGCGGTGGTGTCCTTCTGCTCTAAGGAAGCCGAATAGGCCGCAAGAATATAGGACACATCATATCCCGCACTGCTTTGAGCATTGTTGACCAGGGCCTCCATAGAGAGGTCATAATCATAACCGCCGTTTCGGATGATCTCTTCGACTCTGGCAAGAGATTGTTCATAGCCGGCATCAATGACCGCGGATACATCCTCAGAAAGCTCTGCGTAGGAAACCTCTATGGCGGAGCCGGTATCAGGAGGCGATGCCCCAGACCCGAACAGGTAGCTGAAGATAATACTGGGAATGGAACACAGCAGCACAACCAGGAATAGGATCACAAGGCAGATGCAGACAAGCACCTTGAAGAGCGTGTGCCGCATGGCCCAGGCCGCCGAGAGGATCGCACCCCAGGGGCCGCCTGCGGCCGTTCCTGCGGCGATCTGGGCTGCTGCCTTACCGGTTTGGACACCGGCCTGAACGGTTGCTGCGGCTGCATTGGCGGTTGCTTCTGCGCCTTTCATCGCCGCCTGTTGTGAGAATTGCTTCGCCGCCTTTGCGGCTTGTCCGGCGGCCTGTCCAAAATTATCCTGGCCTTCTCCGAGCTGTTGTTTATCCGATTCTGCCATGTCCATCACCTCCTGTGTCTCTGTAAATGAGAAACGGCCACGATTGCGTTGATCACAATCATGGCCGTTTCGGGCTTATGTTTTTCTTCTTGGGGGTTTACGGTCGATGTCGGTGCGCTTTTTGGGTTCTGCAAAACGGGCAGGAGTCTGTCTGTATCTGACCGTCTCCACGCTGACCGTGCGGAGCTTGTCGTCGTCGTAGACCGCATGGCCGTTCTCGAAGACGGGCTTACGATCCACGGCGGCCTCGCCACGGATGGCGTACCAGCTGTTGCCTCTGGAGTCCTCCATGACCTGATAATCACCACGGGGAGCCGCATACCGGGCGGTATCGTAGAACGCGGTACCGGAGCCGTCTGTATTTCTGACCTCAAAGTGACCATCCTGACGGTGGCTTCCATCCACCTGACTGACCTGACCGTCATAACCGGGCATGAAGCTGCGGAATGCGGCCTGGTTGTACTGGGCGGCTTCAGCACCGGACTCAAACTCAGGAGCCTGTGCCTGCTGCTGCATGGCATACCACTGGACACCGTTGGCTGCCTCCATAAAGGAATGGGGAGCATCGGGTTCCTGGTAAAACGCACTGTTATACCAGAGGGTGTTGCCGCCATCGGGAGAGCTGGCCTCGATCATGCCTTCGCCAACCGTCCGGAGCATCGTGCCTTCCTCGGCATCGGGGAAGGTTGCTGCAACCAGAGGTGCTTCTGCGTATCCACCCGAATAACCGGGTGTGTCATCCGTGGAAGCACCATGATCTGCATCGTGGATGCCACTGGACACTCCAGCACCAAACTGGGGTGCTTCAAATCCAGTATCATGGGTAAGAGGCACATCATTCTCTTTGTTAACGATACCGGGCGGGTCGGATTTTTCGATTCCACCATCGGTGAAAGACTGTTGCGTAACCACACCGGGGGAAATATCTTCCGCTCCCACACCTTGGGGCATTTCTTCGCCACTGAGTACAGTACCCTCGCTGACATGTGTGCCGGAGGTGTCTGTAGGAGTACCGGAAGGCTCTGCTTCAAAACCAGTATGGCTTGTTGCGGAATCAGAATGTATGTCGCTCGTACCATGGGATACATCACCGCCGCCAAAGACAGGTGCATCATAGAAGGCACCTCTGCCGTCACCACTTGCCATTTGATACCACTGGCTCCCATCTGCGGCAGTAACAACGCTGTGAGGCGCATCCGGATTTTCGTACTGAGAAGCACTGTAAAGATCTACATTGGCCGTTTTGCCATCAGCTGTAGTTGCTGTGGTACTGATGTGACCACCGTTGATTTGCGTTCCCTGTAACTGGAATCCCTTCATATGGGGCATGAAGTTGCTAAGAGATCGGTCTGCGATGTCACCACCAATGGTTCCGGAGGCACCAGGCGAACGGGAGGCTACAGAGGCAATGGAATTACTGTTGAGGGTAGCACCGTTTCTTGCGGCCATGCCACCAAAAGCACGGGCAACAAAGCCTGCACCACCTCCAAAACCCATTCGGGTGCCGCCGTCCACGACGGCATCCCGGACATAGGAGTTGGGATTGAATCTGGATGCGAAACCAACTGCAAAGCCAGTGGCCGCCGCACCAGTGCCGGTAGGAGTAGCTCCACCTCTGCTGAACACACTGCCAGCAGATCTTGCTACTCCACCTGCTCCTGTGATGACCCTGGCTGCCATAAGCAGTTCCATACCCATGCTGGAACCAGTCTGGGCTACATTCAGGCCAATGGAGCCCAGGTAGCTGTCAAAACGCTGGGCGCACTTCAGATATGCAAGCGCACAGAACAGCCATAGGAAAATACTACCCTTTCCGGTACTCAGAGCACCGCCATTTGCGATGAACTGTCCCATGGACGAGGCAAAGCCTCGTAAAAACCACACATTCATGACCAATAGCAGGAGCTGGGAACCAACCATCCTGCACCAGGAGCGGAACACAGTGTTGGTTGCTTTGGAACCGCCCAGGGAAAAGGCCAGAGGGGAGGTATAGCACAGAACGCCTACCACAACATACCGCTCGACCGTTTCCAGGAGGAGTTTGAAGTAGTTCCAGCCCAGGGAAATCAGCAGAATGATAATCAGGATCAATCCGACTACACTTGCTGCGGATATGATCGTAGCTAGGCCGTTAGTCAAAACCTGCTCCACACCAGCAAAGGTGAAGTCCTCGCCTGTCATGGATAGATCCATGAGGGAGGTATATGGAGCGCGGGCAATGGTGAGGCATATAGAAAAAATGGGTTTGGCATAGTAGATCAGAAAGGCAAATAAAGCACCTCGAACCGCCAAATGCCACGGATTCTCTGCCTCTGTGATGGGGCCGCCGAAGGCACGGAATAGCTGCCAAATCACAATCAGGATCAGAATTGCGTAAGCAGTGACCTGCATCACATCATATGCCTTGGAAACGAAGGGGAAGTATTCCTCCATGGCGGTCATATCGGTGCCAAGTGCTTCCAGAAACAGACCGGAAACGGCATCAAGCATCTGGGAAATAATGCCTGCAACCCAGCCAACGATACCTTCAAAAATCCAGTCCAGCATGGGTACACCTCCTCAAGAATGCTGGATGATTCCGGCTGTTCTTTAGCCAGTATAGTTGCCGCCTTGGATCAGGGGCTGCAGGTAGGCCACGACGAAGCCCAGAGAGTTCAGGATGATCCAGGTCACGACGATGCGTTTCAGCCAGCTGGTGGCTTCCTCGGTGGCACGCTGGTTGCGAGAAACCATGCGGATCAGCAGGGCAATGGATGCGACTGTAACGGCCACAATGGTGCTGATAGCGACAATCTGACCGTAGATATCCTTTAGGATTGTGGAGAAACGATTCCAGATCGTGCTTGTTCCGGGAGCGGCAGCAAAGACGGGCTGAATCGTCAGCAGTGCCACCGCAGACATACCGGCAACAGACCAGTAGAGATTCTTCAGTCTTTCTTTACCTTCGGCAATTTTCTTAACCATTTTTTCACCTCCTTATGGTGTAAACGACAAAAGGCACCGTATACGCAGCAGAAAAGCTCACATAACGGTGCCTTGAGGGGGCAGGTCCACCTTGGGACGATAAAAGTATATCATGTTTTCATTCCCTAGTCACTAGCAAAGACCTGCCGACTTACTGCCACAGGTTTGCCATAGTTTCCTCCGTCACATACTCTGAAGGAGGGTAAGTACCTCCAACCAGGTGTCAATATCCCCGGAGGGAGCGGACCAGAGTCGGACGGACATGATGGTGATGGCTTCACGCCGCAGCCGATAGTAAGTACGGGCGGACAGGTGGAGCAGATCGATGATCTCATCGTTTTTTCTTTCAACAGGGTCGATGTAAGTGGTATAGATCACGGAGTAAAGCTGTTCTCCATTTCCGGGCTTCTGGCGCAGGACAGAAAGGGCATCGTGGACCCGATCCACCAGAAATCTGGTCTTCATCATGGCATTTACCCGGCTTTCTACCCGTTTATCTCCCAAAGTGGTTGCCAGATCGATCTTCTCGGCCAAGCGATCGATGTCCTGTACAGGCGTCATCAGTTCCTGAGCAAGCTCCCCGGGGGCACACTCCAGCACCCAGACGATGAGACGATACTGGTTCAGCAGGGCTTCCGTGTTGTGGTATGCCTTCTGCATCGTGGACTTTTTGGCTTTGCGTACTTTCTCGTCATCGATTTGCGGGTCTTCAAGCATACCAGCCCGCATCAGAAACTCCACAAAACTGGAGGATTGCTTGAGAATCAATGCCTCCTGAGCATCATACATGGTTGGTTTTTTTCTTTTCATTTTGGTTCTCCTGTTCTTGTGATGGTGGATGATCGAGAAAACCCATTAAGGCCCTCTGATTTCGGATTCTGAACGAACTGAAGACGGTGCATCCAGTAACACACCTGGGCAGGCATAACTACAGTTCCTACAACTCTTACAGTTCCTACCGTGAGAAAGATACACGCACATTAAGGGGGCAGAAAGTGCAACGCGGGTTTCGTGTGCGTCGAGGGCAGACTGCTCCTGTCTGGAAATCATGACCTTCCTGCTGAGCCAGTTGACCAGCCGGTTGATTCGGGCGTTAGAACTGCCTTCTGTGTGCTTGCAAACACCGCTTGTAAGTATATCGTTCAATATACTTACGACATTGGCGGACTCCGGCTCGTGATAGTCGGTATCTGTGGGGTAGATGGTATTGAAAATGAGGCAGCCGAAGGAGCCGGGGAGACGATACAGAGAGAAAACATCCCCATGCTTCCGGAAGAATCTCCAGACTTTCGTCTTTTCCCACTTCCATCGTTGCCCCAGAGTCTCCAATGTTAAGACTGAGCCGTATCTCCCATACTGGACAGCGGGTGCCAGAAAAGAGAAGGCATTGCTGTAGTCTTCATAGGTCGTGTGGCACCAGAGATCAAGCCAGGCATCGGATTCATCGAATACTTTCCCAGCATCGACCAGACGATCCGCAATATTGCGGGGGAGGCAGAGAAAGCCGTAGCCTGTGGTTGCATAAACTGCGCCCGATGCACATTCAGCACCGGAACATTTGACGACCCAATCGGTGATCTCATAGGTGAGCTTTTTGGTTTTGGGGTCTATTGTGTAACGGAGGAAACCGTAGGAGGATAGCTGATCCAGGGCTTTCAGGGCCTCCGAGCGGCTTCGGACACCTAAAATACTCTTGAGACCAACGATGCCGCCTGCCCACATACCGGGGGTTACGGCGTTGATATGACCTGCATATTTGGCACATCCCTTCCGGAAAGCGGCACGAGATGCCAGCTTGGCCCACTGCGCCATTAAGCCTTTTCCCATATCGGGATAGTCTCTTGGCAGCTTGACCCATTGGTACTTGCGCAGGCATTTCATGCAGCTTTCCTCCTTTTCAAAAAATAAAGGCCAGCAAGTTCTATCCTGCTGGCCAGTGTGGTTTGGCAATATTAAATTCTAACGATCAGACCAACCAGATTGTCGGTTTTGATTCCAACCAGGAACCAGTCCCGGCCGAATTCGATTCTGGTAGGGATCCATTTTCCGTTTACCTTAACTTCGAAGACATCGCCGCAGTGAAGTCCTCCGTAGTATTCAGTGAGGGAAAAGCGGATGTCCATGCGATCGGTTCCTTGTTGTGGAATTATGGTGCCGATTTTCATAATGATGCTCCTTTTAACGCTTTATGATATAAAAAATACCGGACAATGTTGTCCGGTATTAGAGGATTTTGGTATGATTATTTGCTTAGATTGTAGTTATCTACTTCTTAGTTCTTACCGAAGAATACATCGTCTTTCTCTTTAGAATGGGTGTATTTCAACGCCAATGAGGTCGTAGGCATCGGGGTAGATAGTCAAATAGGTTCCGGTTTCTTCGCCACAATAAGGGCAATTGTAGATGCACTCAATCATAGCGAAAGATTATTTTGAATGAACGATATACCGACCATTCCATATGCGTCTGCTCATGCTGTCACCTCTCTAAATCTAATAAAATCCAGTGAAATATTCGACTAGATTAGTGATATGCTTTTTTGTTTAGCAGGAGTAATGTAAATAAAAACTTACAAAATGCGTCTAGATATCAATATTTATGTACATTATGATTCTCGCGGCTTCTGTGCTTTGAGATCATATGATCCCGCCGAAAGATTAATTGCTTGTCAGCAGGAATGCCATATACAGAGGCAGCGTCAGAATCTGTTCATTGCGGCCGACATTGTAATCTCCCAGCTTGATGGCGTGATGCACATGATATTTTTCCGGATGCCGCAGAATGGTCTTGGTGCTTTTGGTATTGCCTGTTGCGGCTTTTACCTCTACCAGTGTGCATACTCCATGATGGCGGATCACAAAATCCACCTCCAGACCGGAATCCTTGTGGAAGTAATAAAGCTTGCGGCCCATTTTTCCGAAGATGTCAGCAATCAGATTTTCAAAGATTGCTCCCTTATAGCCGAAAAGATTGCCCTGCAGGATATCAAACTGAGTACCGTCTTCCAGCATGCTGACAAACAAACCGCAGTCCCGCATGTATACCTTGAATACATCTTCCACGGCGTTTCCATCCAAAGGAAGCTCTGTGATAGAGAGATTGTAGCACCGGGTAATTATCCCGGCATCTTCGATCCACTGCAGGCTGCCGGCGTATTTAGCGGCGGTAGAACCCTTCTTCACAACGGAATACTGAAATTTTTTATTCTCCTTGCTGAGCTGTTTGGGGATGGACTGGAAGCATTCTTTAATTCTGGACTTGTCCTTCCGCTCCGCATATTTTACCATATCGTCCTCATAGGAACGGACGATATCCCGCTGGATACGAAGGACCTCATCCATCTGTCTGGTGTCCACGAAGGTCTGGACAGCATCTGGCATGCCGCCTACAATGGTATATTGCAGGAGCAGCTGACGCATACGGTTATGGAGTGCTTCTGGAACGGGCGTTTCGTTTTCCAAATGCTGCTTCAGCATTTGAATTAGTGCATCACTGATTCCGTTGGCCCAGAGAAATTCTTCGAAATCCAGAGGATACATGTCGATCACAGTCTCCGAACCCACAGGGATGGATTTTGGTTCTTTTCCGTATCCTTTGACGCCCAGTAAGGAACCGGTACCGATCACATCGAAGCGTCCGTCAATTCGGAAAAATTTCAGGGCAGTCCTGGCTTCGGGGCAGTCCTGGATCTCATCGAGAACGATTACGGTTTCACCCGGCACAAAGACGGCAGCTTTTCCCAACAGCGCAGAGAGCATCATGATGATGTTGTCGATCTCCAAAGATCCGGCAAAAACAGATGTGTAATCCGGATTCTCGAAGAAATTCAGATAGACCACATGGGTATAGTTTCTCTTTGCAAACTCCAGAACGGAGAAGGTTTTTCCGCACTGTCTGCAGCCTTTGATGATCAGCGGCTTCTTGTTTGGTGTGTTTTTCCACTCTGTCAGCCGTTGTTCGATTTTTCGTTTCAGCATCATATATCACCTCTTGCTGTTAGTATAAACGCAGTCAACAACTTTTTCAAGGGACTTTTGAAAAGAACGTTCGACTTTTTCATACGACTTTCGATAATGAATTACAACTTTTTCGTATGACTTTCGACAACAAGTTACAACTTTTCCGTCCGACGATGATCCGCTTCTTATATTCTTCCATTCTGTGCGAAAAAGCCAGTGCCTTTACGGAATGCTGCCCACATTGCTGCCACTTACAAAAGAATACCGGACGGTGTGACAGAAGCCGTCCGGTATCGAGAACCTGTGTGGCAGGTTATTGGAAAGTTGTTGGTATTTACTTTGCGGCGTAATCGAGCGCCAGTGAACCGATTCTTATGTACCTCCCGGAGTGTGGATTAACAGAATCTATCGGCAGAACTTTCAGGGCTGAAAAGTGGACAAAATCAGCGAGAACTCCGGCTTATACCCGACTTTTTCTGTTTGCCCTATTATAACACATTCCTCCACCCGGCGGACGATTCCTGTTGCTTTCATTGTCCATCTTTCCTTCCTGTTTGTTGTGGATCGATGGTATTGTTTGCAGGAAAAGGCGAAGTATGCGGAAATTTCTTTTGACCATCTCCGGGGCCCTCTGAAAATGGCTTGAAAAGTTTGCATTTTCCGCAGGTTTATGCTACTATAGTGGAAACAAACCTTGGAAGGAGCATGATTTATGAACGAACCCCGCTCCGCCGTGCGGACGCCCCAGAGCCGCAGGCGCAGTCTGGAGGCCAAGCGCAGACGCAGACGGCGCAGGCGGATCTATTTTCTCATCCGACAGCTCCTTGTGATCCTGGCAGCCCTGGCCATCGGCTACTATCTCGGTGCCCACGCCGGACGCACCGGCGCAGATGCCAGCCAGACCACGGAACCTCCTGCCGTTTCCGATCCCGCTGCCCAGT
>JAZNLP010000117.1:0-12339 GCA_045579165.1 Faecousia sp. | reverse complement strand
AGAAAGGCTGATGTGACGCATGGAGATATTCATACCGTCAGGGCTGTTGACCAGCTCCAGAAACCGCAAAACATTGGGAAGATTGTCAAGAGGCTCGCCGATCCCCATTAGCACAATATGAGAAACCGGCAGGCCGGATTCCACCTGGGTAAACAGCACCTGATCCAGCATTTCAAACGGCTCCAGCTTCCGCACCAGGCCACCCAAAGTGGAAGCGCAGAAGGCGCAGCCCATCTTGCAGCCCACTTCCGTGGAAATACAAACGGTGTTGCCGTAATGATAGCGCATCAGCACCGTTTCCACACAGTTGCCGTCGGACAGCTGCCACAGATATTTGATCGTGCCGTCAAGCTTGGATTCCTGCTTCCGGACTACTGCCGGCGGGCAGATGGGATACTGCTCCCCCAGGGCAGCTCGCAGTTGCTTGGGAAGATTGGACATCTCCTCATAATCCCGCACGCCCTTGTGCAGCCAGGTATACACCTGCTTTGCCCGAAAGGCCGGCTGCCCCATCTCCTTAAAAAGGGCGGTCAGCTCTTCCAGGGTTTTGGATTTCAAATTCATAACTATGCTTTCCTCCGCATCCTGGCGATAAAAAAGCCGTCTGTATCATATTCTCCCGGGAGGAGCGTCAGCACTCCGTCGGTGTTTTCCGGGAAAACACCGGGAAGCGGCAGCATCTCCAGAGAAAAGTCTGTATGCTCATTCAAAAACGCCCGGACCACATCCCCGTTCTCCCGGGGCAGCACCGTGCAGGTGGAATACATCAAAACACCGCCGGGCTTTACATACCTTGCCTGATTCGTAAGGATCTGCAGCTGCAGCTGCGGCAGCTGTTCCATGGTCTTGGGGTCTTTGTAGCGGATATCCGGTTTCTTGCGGATGATCCCGTAGCCAGAGCAAGGCACGTCCGCGATCACCGCGTCCATGGCATTCTCCCATTCCGGGACAAATTCCGCCGCATCCTGCTGCCGCACCGTAACGGTTTCAATACCCAGCCGGTCAGCGCCGTTTTGGATCAGCCCGGTCTTATGGGCGTGGATGTCGCAGGAAGTAATATGTCCGGTGTTCTCCATGGCGATGGCCGCGGCAAAGCTTTTTCCGCCAGGGGCAGCGCAGCAATCCAGAACACGCCAGTCCTTTTTCAGTCCGGCGCACAAAACGCTTAGTTTCGACGCAGGATCCTGCACATAAAACAGGCCCTGTTGGAAAGCCTCCAGCTGCTCAATGCTGCCGGTGCGCTCCAGCACCAGGCAGTTTTCCATCCAGCTGTGGGGCTGCACAGAGATCTTCTCCGTCTCCAGCATCCCAGTCAGTTCCCGGGCGGTGGTTTTCAGGGTGTTTACCTGGATCACCGTCTGGGGCGCGGCATTGTTGGCGATGAGCATCGGCTCTAATTTGCCCTTTGGCACAGCCGCTTTTAAAAGGGAGATCAGCTCCTCCGGGTGGCTGTACCGATCCGCATAGGACACCGGCTGTTTTAGCGCATCCCGGCTGCGAAGGGCGTTTCGAAGCACGCCGTTGACCAGTGGGGCTGCTTTGGGATTTTTGCTGTACTTTTTCGCCAGCGCCACCGATTCATTGACTGCGGCGGACTGGGGGATCTTATCCATCTGATACAGCTGATACAGCCCCAGATGGAGAATATCCCGCACCACAGGATGCAAATCCCGCAGCTTACCGGTAAGCAGCTGCTTCAGGTAAAAATCCAGCAATCCCCGGTTCTGCACCACGCCGTAGCAAAGCCGGGTGGCCAGCGCCGCGTCCCTGCTGTCCAGCCGGTCACGAAGAATATACTCCTTCAGCACCGCATTGGACCAGGCAGCCTCCTTGCGGCAGGCGATCAGCGCGTTCAGCGCAGTTTCTCTTGCGCCCATATCAAATATCCAGCGGGTGACCCCGGAAATAATCCGGTGCCGCCATGCGCTTGCCGCCCTCTGCCTGCAAAGAGCGGATCTCTACCGCGCCTTCCCCGCAGGCCACCAAAAGGCCGGTCTTGGTCAGACCCAAAATAGCGCCCGGCTCACCTGAGCCTTCCGCTACCCGGGTCTCGTGGATCTTGAATTTTGTTCCCGCCAGAAACGCGGTGGCTACCGGCCAGGGATGCAAGCCCCGGACATGGTCATGGACCTGCTGGGCAGTCTTATGAAAGTCAATGGGGCACATAGTCTTGTCCAGCATGGGAGCGAAGGTCACTTCCTCACAGCACTGGGGCGTTCCGCGGCAGTCTTCACCGCATTTGACCCGGCACAAAACCTTGCTCAGCAGCTCTGCTCCCAGCACAGCCAGACGGTCCAGCACCTCACCGGCAGTTTCATTTTCCCCAATGGGTGTCTTGGCCGCGTCGATCACATCGCCGGCATCCATTTCCCAAACCATGTGCTGCGCCGTGACGCCGGTTTCCTTGCAGCCGTCCAGCACCGCCCACTGATACGGGGCGCTGCCCCGGTACTTGGGCAGGAGACTGGCATGGATATTGATGCAGCCCTTTGTGGGGATATCCAGCACCTTTTGGGGCAAGATCCGTCCGTATGCCACCACGGCGCAGACATCCGGCTTCAGCTGCCGCAGCTGCTCCACCGTTTTTTCCTCCCGGAAATTTTCCGGTTGGAACACCGGGATCTGATTTGCCAGCGCCACTTCCTTCACAGGAGATGCCACCAGCTTCATGCCCCGGCCCTTGGGCCGATCCGGCTGGGTATAGACACCCACCACCTGGAAGCCGTCATTCAGTATTCTCTTCAGACAGGTGGCCGCGATATCCGGCGTGCCCATAAAAACGATTCTCATGTGATTCCTCCGAAAGGATCTTATTCCTCCTGCATGGCCTCCAGCTCTTCCTCGGTCAGGAAGCGCTCCATCTGCTGGGTGTAGAGGATCCCATCCAGATGATCCAGCTCATGGCAGAAGCAGCGGCCGATCAGCTCTTCTCCCTCGGCCTCAAACCACTGTCCGTCCCGATCCTGGGCGCGGACCTTGGCATAATAGGGGCGCTTGACCAAGCCGTAGCGGCCGGGAACGCTGAGGCAGCCCTCAGGACCTTCCTGCTCACCGTCGGTCTCTATCAGCTCCGGATTTATAAGCTCCAAAATTTCTTCGCCGGTATCCACCAGCACCACCCGGCGCAGGATACCCACCTGGGGCGCTGCCAGACCAACACCGCCGGAATCCAGCAGCGTTTCCCGCATGTCATCCAGAAGCTTATGCAGCCGCCCGTCAAATTTTTCCACCGGCCGGCACACCTTATGCAGCGCCGGGTCTTTATCTGTTAAAATCTTACGAAGTCCCATGGACAGTTCCTCTCTTTACTCCTCATAACCGTTTACATCCACAAATGCCGAAACGCCCCGGTTCTGCTTATCCTGGGAAAACTGCCGCAGCAGATGGGCGATCAGCAGCCGCAGCTGCCGGGTCATCTGGCAGCGCAGGGTCAGCCGGTAACGGTAATGATAATTGATCTTCGGCACCGCGCAGGGGGCGGGGCCCAGTATATTGCAGGTCTCCTGCCGATACGCGGGCTGTTGCAGACACGCGCTGAGGCTGTCCCGGAATTTCACCGCGCTGCGAAGCACCTGCGCCTCGTCCTGACCTAAAAATGTTACCACAGCCAGTTCCCCAAAGGGCGGGCAGTTCTGGATGCGCCGCATTTCGATCTCCTGGTCATAAAACCCATCATAATCCTGCCGGGCAGCCATCTGAAGCACCTTGTGCTCCGGCACCATGGTTTGGATCACAGCCTGTCCGGCTGTCTCTCCCCGCCCGGCCCGGCCTACCACCTGGGTCAGCATATTAAAAGTGGTCTCCGCCGCCCGGTACGAGCCGCTGTATAGGCTCATATCTGCATCCAGCACACCAACCAAGGTCACATTTGGCAGGTTCAGCCCTTTTGCGACCATTTGCGTGCCGATCAGAACCGGCACATTGTCCTGCTGGAATTGGTCCAGAATTCTTTCGTGGGTATGGACAGCACTGACTGTGTCCGCATCCATCCGGGCGATCTGCATATCGGGAAACAGCTCCTGCAGCTCCTGCTGCGCCTTTTGAGTTCCTGTGCCGATGGATTTCAGCGGTCCGCCGCAAACGGGACACCGCTGCGGCACCGGCTGGGAATGACCGCAGTAGTGGCACATCAGCCGATTGTTGGCGCTGTGATAGGTCAGCCGCGCAGTACACCGGGGACATTCCGGTGCTTCGCCGCAATCCACACAGACCAGCGCCCGGGAAGCGCCCCGGCGGTTGAGAAACAGAATGGTCTGCTCCCCAGCGCTCCAGGTCTTGCCGATCAGCTCTTGCAAGGGTTGGCTGAAAGAGAGGTCATTTCCTTCCTTGACCTCCTGGCGCATATCCACGATCTGCACCTGGGGCAGCGCTTTTCCGTTATAGCGCTCAGGCAAAGTATACAGCGCCAGCGCGCCGGCTTTTGCCCGGTACATGGTCTCCACCGACGGTGTAGCCGAGCCCAGCAGCACCAAAGCTTTTTCTTTCACACCCCGCCAGAGGGCAACCTCTTTTGCGCTGTAGCGGGGAGAATTTTCAGATTTATAGGAATGCTCCTGCTCCTCATCGATGATAATAATACCCAAATGTGAACAGGGTGCAAACACGCCGCTGCGCGTGCCCACCACCACAGAAGCCTCTCCGGAACGGATCCGCTTCCACTGGTCGTATCGCTCAGAGGACGCAAGGCTGCTGTGCTGAACCGCCACCTTGTTGCCAAAATAGGCAGCAAGCAGGCTCAGCAGCTGGGGAGTCAAGGCGATCTCCGGCACCAGCAGCATGGCGCTGCGGCCGGAATCCAGGCAAGCCTGGATCAGCTTCAAATAGACCGCCGTCTTTCCCGAGCCGGTGACGCCGTGAAGCAACGCTGCGCCCGGTTCTGACCGAGTCATCTGCTCCAGAAGGCCTTCAAACACCGCCTGCTGCTGATGGTTCAGTTCCAGCGGGCCATCTATTTTTGCAGGCTTGATCTGGCTGCACCGCAGCACCGGCTTGTCCGTCAGCTCCAGATAGCCCAAAGCCGCCAGGCGCTTGACTGTAGCCGCGGTAGCGCCGGTATAATAGCAGATTTCCTTAACGGAAACGCTGCCCACAGCGCACATCAGCTCCAAAACACTGCGCTGCATAGGCGCGCGCAGGCAACGGGAGGCATAATCCATGGCCTCCTCCGGGGAGCTTGCCAGGGTTGCGATCTTCTCCGACTTGTCATTTAATCGCCGTTTCAGATCCGATTTGTCACAGATCCACTTTTTTCGCAGCAAATAGCGCAGTGCGGCATTTCGCTGTTCATCCTCCGGGATGATCTCCCGAAGCTGGGCTTCTTCCGCCCTGCCGCCCAGCTCCTGCAGGAGCGTAAGCAGCTTTTTTGCATCCGAATGGCGGATCTGGGCCTGTTCCCAGGAGCGATCCTCTGTCAGTTCAAAGGCGATCTTCTCCCGAAACCAAAGGCCGCCGGGAAGCATGGCGCGAACCGCTTCGTAAAAGGTGCAGAAATACCGCTCCCGCAGGAACGCCGCCATGCGAAGCATCTGCTCTGTCAGCACCGGCGTTTCATCCAGAAGCTGTTCCACAGCCTTCAGCCCCGTTTCGTCCCCGCTCTCCAGAGAGAGGATCACGCCCTCAGCCCGGCGGTTGCCCCGGCCAAAGGGCACTGTGACCCGGCAGCCTACCTGCACGGCCAGCTGCTGGGGGACAGAATAAGAATAGGGCTTATCGATGGCAAAATTAGCCGCGGAAACAGCAATTTTTGCGATCATACAGCCCATCCTCCTATGCTTAGTTCTGATACTCTTCCTTCAGGCTGGCGGACAGCTTTCCGTCTGCCACTTCCCGAATTGCCAGGGTCACCGGCTTCTCCGGCAGCTCCTCCTGAAATTCCTCCGCCTCAGCGGCGATCTGGCGTGCCCGCTGGGCCACCACATTCACCAGAAGATAACGGCTCTGCACATCTTTCAGCAAATTTGCAACAGGGGGGTAAAGCATAAAAAATTCCTCCATCATGTCTCATCGCAGCTTTCTGCGATGATGGTTAATATTTTCTTGGCACAGGTTTCCATCTGGTCATTGATCACGATATGGTCATAGCTGCGGCTCTGTTCCATTTCCCATTGGGCTCTTGCCAGCCGAAGGGCGATCTGCTCCTCAGACGTATCGCCCCGTCCCCGGAGACGGCGCTCCAGCTCCTCCATAGAGGGGGGCGCAATGAAGATCAGCACTGCGTCAGGACGCTTTTTTCGAACCTGGAATGCGCCGTTGGGCTCGATATCCAGGATCACGCTGCCTTTTTGCAGCTTTTCTTCCAGCTGCCCGGCAGGCGTACCGTAATAGTTGTCCATGTGGGCATCATATTCCAAAAACTCGTCCCGGGCGATCATCGCCTCAAACCGATCTTTGGTGATAAAGTAATAGCTCTGTCCGTCCACTTCACCGGGCCTGGGTGCCCGGGTGGTAGCGGATACAGAAAAACGCAGATCATCCCGCTGTGCCATGACACGGCTTAAAACGGTGCTTTTTCCCACGCCGGACGCACCGGAGATCACAAACAGTTTTCCCATCACTCTGCCTCCGTCTGCTGGCCGTTCCAGCGCTGGGAGATCACTTCCGGAGTCAGCGCCGACAGGATCAGATGGTCTGTATCCATCAGGATCACCGCTTTGGTCTTATGTCCATAGGACGCATCGATGAGCATGCCCCGTTCCCGGGCCTCCTGAACCAGACGCTTGATGGGCGCAGAGTCCGGAGCTACCACCGCCAGCATCCGTCCCGCGGATACCATGCTTCCGAATCCGATATTGATCAGTTTCATAGCCGCTCCTTACTCGATATTCTGGGTCTGTTCCCGGATCTTTTCCAGCTCTGCCTTGATATCCACAACGATCCGAGCCAGCTTCACATCCGTACACTTGGAGCCGATGGTATTGGCCTCCCGGTTCATTTCCTGCAGCAAGAAGTCCAGCTTCCGGCCAACAGCGCCGCCGGTCGCAAGCATCTGCTCCATCTGCTCCAGATGGCTACGCAGGCGCACAGTTTCCTCATCCACCGCCACCTTATCGGCGAAGATCGCCGCCTCTGTGAGGATCCGGCTTTCGTCGATGGCGGTGTTAGCCAGCACTTCCTTGAGCTTTGCTTCCAGACGCGCCCGATAATCGATCACGGTCTGGGCATTGCCCTGCTCCACCTGCTCCACCAGGGAGAGGATGGTCTTGCCCCGACTGCGCAGGTCCGCATCCAAAGCCGCACCCTCGGTGCAGCGCATGGCATCATAGCCGGAAAGCGCCTTGTCCACCACCTGCATCAGATCAGACAGCAGCTGCTCCTCATCCACCTGAGGCTTTTCGATGGTAAATACCTCCGGCATCCGGGACAAAGCAGATACGCTGATATCGTCCTTTACGCCCAGCTCCGAAACCATCTGTCCCATGGCCTTTAGATACCCTTCCACCACAGCCTGGTTTAGGCTTACGGTGGTATCCGCGGCATTTTCCGATCTGACGGTCACAAACACGTCCACCTTACCTCTGGAGACAGAGGCTTTCACCGCTTGCTTCACCGCATCTTCGGCAAAGGAGACCATTCTCGGCAGCTTTACCGAGCAGTCCAGGTAGCGGTTATTCACAGAGCGAAGCTCTACGGTAAACTCCCGTCCGTTAACTGTTTCCACAGCCCGGCCATAGCCGGTCATGCTTTTGATCAAGGTCATTATCCCCTTTTCACGGATCGTCCCGCTTAGGCGCGGGATATCCGGTTATGGTATACACTGTATTTTGCTTTTTGGCTACCAGGCGGTCATATACTACCGCCAGAAGAATGCCTGCAACGAATCCCACGCCGCCCATAAGGCCGCCCAGCTCCCAATTCAAGCCCAGGATGTACCCCAGAAAAAACAGGAGTATGGGTACCATATACAGCACTGCCGCGCCCCGAAGCACCGGGGCAGACCGGGAGCTGACGATCACCAGCTCGCCCGGCTTTGCCCCAATGGGGTTGACCGCCTGGAGCAGAACCGTCTGCTGTACCGCGCCGCAGCCGGCGCATTTATGGCAATCTCCGGAGCATGCGCTTTCCCGGATGACCAGCACCTGGGCTGTACCATTGTCACAGACTTCTTTTACTTTTGCAAGCTTCTGCATTTGGGCTTACTTTTCAGACAGCTTGGCAGATACGGGGTAGCTTCCCACCGCGCCTACTTCGGCGAATTCGCCGCTGACCCGGATCTTTGCCTCATAAGTGGCGCTGCCCGGCTCGGCATCGGAAAAGTCCACCTCAATAACCACATCTGCTGCGGTTATCTCATCGATCTGCTCTGCAGGACCCCGAAGGGTAACATCCAGAGTCTTGGTCATGATATCTGCCCGCATCCCCTCGGGAACACGGATCGCTTCCACCGCAGAGACACTCAGGGTCTTGGTGACCAGTCCGGTAAAGGAAACGCTGACATTGGCATTGGTGAGGCCCGTGATGTTGCTGACGCCTTCCGGCAAAACGATCGGCAGTTCCAGAACGGTATCCTCTGTCACCTTCGATAGATCCACAACGCCCAGATTCAGCTTCTCCAGACCCTCCAGCAGCTGCTCACTGCCAGCCACCTGAATGGTCTGTGTATCCAGCACCACTTGGGTGTTGCTCTGGGTCGCGCCGCCGCCATAGATCACATCCACAATCAACTGAACATCCTTAAACTTCTGGATCTTCAGGGTCAGCTTCACTTCCGTAATATTGGTTTCCACTCTGGAAGCATCTTCCACCGGATTGCCCTCGGCGTCACAGAAAACATAGCTGCACAGCTCATTGATGGTTTCGCTGCGGTTTTCCAGATTGATCTCGATCCGGGCATGATCGATCTTATCCAGCACAGTGGTAGGACCGATCACATTGATGGTCCTGTGATCCAGCTCCAGACTGCTCTTATCCGCAAGGTAACCCTCCGGCACTACACCGACATAAGTCACCTCGACCTCTACATCCTTTTGGCTTCTGCCCTCCACATTTACCATAACCGTATCCGGCAGGTGGCTTTCCACAGTGATGGCATTATCCGGAACATCGCCGGGGAACAGGATGTCATAGCTTAATTGATGCTTGCCCATGGAGGCGATCTTGGACAGATCCGCAACCACAGTCACATTGGACTTATTGACTTTATTCAGATCGCTGCGGTTACCGGACAGGGTCAGCGTAACGGTCTGCGTGGTGCGGTCGCTGAGCATCAGTCCCCGCTCATGGAGGAATGTCTCACCGGAGAGCGTTACGGGAACTTCATAAAGCACAGCTTTATCATCAGGGTTAACAGCGGTGATCACATAGATCCACAAACCGCAGGCGATTGCCACAGCAAGCAGTGCCTGCACGATCTTCCGTTTCATTTGGAATCGCCATCCCCTTTCTTCTGCAATTTCTGACGCAGCCGTACCACCAGATTGTCTTCTTCAGCAGGCTCCGGCGGGCAAAGCTCATTGCACAGCAGCCGCTCCAGGGTCTGGGGTGCCAGGTGGCGCTTGAGCATACCGCCTACCGCCACGGAGATAGTGCCTGTTTCCTCGGAAACAATGATGGCCACACCGTCGGAAACCTCGCTGATGCCCACACCGGCCCGGTGCCGGGTACCCAGATCCGCGCTGAGTCTGTCGCTTTCGGACAGGGGAAGCACACAGCCTGCTGCTGCAACTCTGCCGTCGCGAATGATCACAGCGCCGTCATGCAGCGCAGCCTTGGGGAAGAAGATATTGCGAAGCAGCTGCTCAGAAACCTGTGCATCGATCTTTGTTCCCTTTTTGAAGTACTCATCCAGGGATTCGTTCCGACCGAACACGATCAGCGCACCGATCCGCTCTTTTCCCATCACTTCACAGGCTCTGACTGTCTGGCTGATGATCGTCTCCATTTCATGGACATTTTTCCCGCCTGACAGCAACTTTCTGAACCGCACACCGGCCAGATGGTCCAGCATCCGGCGCAGCTCCGGCTGGAACAGCACCACCAGGGCGATCAAGCCGATCTGCAGGAACTGACTGAGGATAAAGTTCAAGGTATATAGCTCCAGAACCTCCGTCAGCCATGCGATGATAATGATCGCAATGATGGTTCTGGCGATCCGAAGCATATTGGAACCCCGGATCAACGGGAACAGTTTATACAGCAAAAACGCCACGATTGCGATGTCCACAAAGTCGGACCACCGCATTCTGGTTAATTGCTGAAGCATATCCTGCAGATTCGTCATTGGTGCATTCACCCTCATTTCTTTGCCATCTTAAGCAGCCTGGCCGGATATTCGCATACCTAGCCTATTATCCGTACTATTATAGCGGATTTGACAGGCGATAGCAATAGAAAAACCGAAAAATTTTTCATCTGCCGGGTTTCTCTTTCAAAAAATGCGCCATTTCCCGCAAAAAGGCTCTGCACTGCTCCATGGATGCATCGATCCCAAAGCTTACGCGCACAGTTCCGGTATCCAGCGTCCCGGCGCTCTCATGGGCAAGGGGCGCACAGTGCAGACCTGCGCGAACCGCGATGCCCCGCTGTGCCAGATACTGCGCCGCTTCCTCGCAGTCCGTTCCCGGTAGAAATGAAACCGTTGCCCCCTGATTTTTGCCGGTAAACACTCGCAAGCCCAGCTTTTCCAAACCTTTGGCGCAATACATCGCCGCCGAATGCTCCCGGTGGGCAATCCTTTGCAGGCCAAGTTTTTTCACATATTCCATCCCGGCTGCCAGCCCTGCGATTCCCGGCACATTTTGTGTCCCCGGCTCTGCCCGGTCCGGCAAAAAGTCTGGCATATCTTGGTTTATTGACTCGCTTCCCGTCCCGCCCGCAAGCAGCGGCTGCGGCGTTCTTCCGCAAAGCAGCATCCCGGTGCCCATAGGCCCCAAAAGCCCCTTATGCCCGGGCATCGCAATAAAATCCGCGCCCAGCTTTTCTAAGCTCACAGGCAGGCTGCCTGCGGACTGGGCTGCGTCCACAATAAAGGGAACGCCATGCTTTCGGCACAGTAATCCCATCTCCTCCACCGGCAGAATATAGCCGAATACATTGGATACATGGGTAAATATTGCCGCGTCTGCCCCTTTTCGCAGCGCATTTTCAAATTCTTCCAAGGTATTCGCCCAATCGAACAGGTTTCTGCCCGCTACTATGGGCTGCACCCCCAAAGCATGGAGCGGCCGGGTCACCGCATTGTGTTCAAGCCCGGAGATCACCACCCGGCTGCCCGGTCTGACCAAGGTGCGGATGGCGATATTTAAGCTGTGGGTGCAGTTATTCGTAAATACCACCTGCTCCGGCTGGCAGTCAAACAGCTCCGCCGCGGACTCCCGGCAGCGAAATACCGTCCGGGCAGCCTCCATAGCCGCGGCATGGCCGCCGCGGCCCGGATTGGCACATCGGATCATGGCAGCCTCCACCGCCCGCCGGACAGAAGCCGGCTTGGGAAAGGAAGTCGCTCCATTATCCAGATAGATCATATTTCCATTTCCTCAAGCCTGCCGTCTGCCGTAATAGCATAGAGCTTTCCATATTCCCGTTTGTCCCGGCGCAAAAGCTCTGTGGCTTTCATGGCATCCAGCTGTTTGATCTGCAGACAGTAGCCGCAGCCCCGCTCCTCCAAGCCCTTTGGTGTCCGCCGCAGCGTGCTTTCGATTTGCTGCTGTTTGAATACCCGCTGGGCGCTTTGGGCAAAGGTCACCGAGCGGAAAGTAATGATGCAAAATTTCATAGAGATCCCCCCGGGTCAGCCTATGCATAGGTGCCCCGGAGGGTGCATTTGTTACAAAACCCACCCTGCCGCAGCAGGGTGGGTTATCTCTTATTCTTCCAATAAACAAACCGCGTGGCAGGCGATGCCCTCCAGATTCCCGGTGAAGCCAAGCCCCTCCTCGGTGGTGGCTTTCACATTGACCCGGCTGGAATCGATGCCCAGAGCCGATGCGATATTGCCCTCCATCTCATCGATATAGGGACGCACCTTCGGCTTTTGGGCGATCAGCGTTACATCGATGTTGCCGACCGTATATCCCGCCTGGGCAACCTTTTGCCCCACGATCCGCAAAAGCTCCAGAGAATCCGCTCCCTTATACTGAGGGTCGGTATCAGGAAAATGCTTGCCGATATCTCCCAGCCCCGCCGCGCCCAAAAGGGCATCGGAGACTGCATGGAGCAGCACATCCGCATCGCTGTGTCCCAAAAGTCCCAGCTGGAAGGGGATCTTCACGCCGCCCAGGATCAGATCCCGGTCCGGCACAAGCTTATGCACATCATATCCGTGACCAATTCTCATTTTTCTTCCTCCAGCAGCAGCTGCGCGATTTTTAAGTCCATGGGCGTGGTGATCTTCAGATTCCGCTC
>JAZNLP010000116.1:0-3131 GCA_045579165.1 Faecousia sp. | reverse complement strand
CGTGCCCAAATGGCAGGCAGGTCCGTCCTTATCCACAACAACCACCAAAGCATCCCGATCACAGTCTGCTGTGATAGAAACGATATGCTGGTAATTTCCGCTGGTCGCACCCTTGTGCCACAGCTCCTGCCGGGAACGGCTCCAGAAGCAGGTCTGCTCTTTTTCTATGGACATTTCCAGACTCTGTCGGTTCATATAGGCAAGAGTCAGCACCTGCTTGCTTACAGAATCTACAATAATCGCTGGGATCAGTCCCTTTTCGTCAAATTTCAGTTCATCCAAATTGAGCATTTCGGTCACCTCAAAGTCTTGTAGGAATGTTGGCTTGCGCCATTTTTGCTTTTAGGTCGGAGATCTGTACCTCTCCAAAGTGGAATATGGATGCGGCAAGTCCCGCATCGACTTTCGGCAAGGTTTGAAACAGGGTGATAAAGTCCTCAGCCTTACCCGCGCCGCCGGAGGCGATCACCGGGACACTGACTGCATCACACACAGCTTCCAGCATACCCAGGTCAAAGCCGCCTTTTACGCCGTCGGTATCGATGGAATTGACCACCACTTCCCCTGCGCCGTCTCCAACACAGCGGCGGATCCATTCGATGGCTTCCATGCCGGTATTTTCCCGTCCGCCTTTGGCATAGACCCGGAATACGCCGTCAACCCGCTTGATATCCGCGGACAGAACAACACATTGATCGCCATAGCGCTTTGCCGCCTCCCCCACAAGGGAGGGGTTGCGGATAGCGCCGGAATTGACGCTTACCTTATCCGCGCCGCATTTGAGCACCCGGTCAAAATCCTCAAGCGTATTGATACCGCCGCCGACAGTCAAGGGAATAAACACCTTTCTCGCTGTTTCCCGCAGGATGTCGGTGAAAAGCTTTCTTCCATCGGAAGAAGCGGTAATGTCGTAAAAAACCAGTTCATCCGCTCCATTGTCGCTATAATATTGCGCTAAAGACACCGGAGAGGACACATCCTGCAACCCGGCAAAATTAACGCCCTTTACAACACGCCCGTCTTTTACATCCAGGCAGGGAATGATTCGTTTGGTTATCATTTCGCCACCTCGATCGCCTGGCGCAGATCCACAGCGCCGGTATAATAGGCTTTTCCGATAATCGCGCCGTGGATATCCATTTTCGCAAGCTTTTCCACATCCTCTAAAGAGGAAACGCCGCCGGATGCGATGATGTTCATGGAAAACTGCTTAGAAAGCTGCCGGTAGAGCTGGTGATTCGCGCCCATCATGGCGCCATCCTTGGAAATGTCCGTGCAGATCAGGGTCTTGACCCCCAGCGCCTGCATTTTCTCGCAGAAGGAAATTGCATTTTCTGATGACTGCTCTGTCCAGCCCTTAATGGCAACGAAACCATCCTTAATGTCGATGCCCACAGCGATCCGCTCCGCGTACTTCTCCACAGCCGCTTTCACAAATCCCGGCTCAGTGACAGCCGCAGTCCCAAGGATCACCCGGTCGACACCGCCGCTGAGGTAGCGGTCGATCACTTCCATACTACGGATGCCGCCGCCGATCTCACAGAACAACCCAACGGCATTTTTAATGGCAAGGACAGTATCCAAATTGGGTGTCGCGCCGGACTTTGCCCCCTCCAGATCCACCAGATGGATATGGGTTGCACCCTGTCTCTTAAAATCCGCAGCAACAGCCACAGGGTCGTGACTGTAAACCGTCATTTGTGCATAGTCGCCCTTATAGAGCCGAACCGCCTTACCCTCATATATGTCGATTGCAGGATAGATTATCACGAAATCCCCTCCTTAAAGCTGTGCAAATGCATTCAATATGGAAAGACCCACAGCACCGCTTTTTTCCGGATGAAATTGACAGCCAAACACATTGTCCTTCGCCACAGCTGCTGTCAGCTCCTTGCCGTATTCCGCCGTCGCCACCACAAATTCTTCACAGTGATCCGCATAATAGGAATGGACAAAATACACGCACTCCCCTTCTTTAAGCTGGGAAAACAAGGGGCAGTCCTTACGAAAATGCAGACTGTTCCAGCCGATATGGGGGATCTTCAGCGACTGAGGGATCACCCCTGCCATGGGAACAACATCCCCGGGAATCAAGCCTAAGCCTTCGTGGCATCCGTATTCATAGCTTCTTTCAAACAGCAGCTGCATACCAAGGCAGATCCCCAGCAGAGGCTTCCCGGAAGCTGCATGTTCCTTTAATAGCTGATCCAGACCGCTGCTGCGAAGCTTTTCCGCCGCATCCGCAAATGCGCCAACGCCGGGAAGCAGGATCTTATCCGCTTTACGCAGTACATCCAGGTCTGCGCTCACAGTTACCGGTTCGTTGATGGCGGCAAAGGAGCTTTCAAGGGAAAACAGGTTGCCAACACCGTAGTCTACGATCGCGATCATTACAAAACACCCTTTGTAGAGGGGATCTCGTCCCCAAAAGCCGCATCCATAGCGACTGCCTGACGCAGACTGCGTCCGGCGGACTTAAATGCGCCCTCAATAATGTGGTGGCTGTTGCTTCCTGAAAGCTGCCGCAGGTGCAGGGTACACCCTGCATTGCGGACAAAGCCAAGCCAGAACTCTTCCACCAGCTCCGTATCAAAGCTGCCCACTTTCTGGGCAGGGATCTGCAGCGCATAGCCAAGATATCCTCTTCCGGACAGATCCACAGCAGACAGGATCAGCGCTTCGTCCATGGGCAAAATGGTATCACCATAACGATTGATCCCCCGCTTTTCCCCCAGAGCGGCAGCAAAGGCCTGACCCAGGGCGATGCCCACATCTTCCACTGTGTGATGGTCATCTACCCAAGTATCCCCCGCGCAGCTGACAGACAGATCAAACCGGCCGTGCTTTGCAAACAGCGTCATCATATGATCGAAAAATCCGCAGCCGGTCTTTACGGTGCTTTTGCCGGTACCGTCAAGATTCAGCATCAGTGCGATTTTCGTTTCCGCGGTATTCCGCTCGATGGTAATGCTTCTGTCAGCCATTTGTCACACCTGCTTCCCGTAAAATATCGTCCGTTGCGGCAATCAGCGCTTCCATTTCTTCACGCGAACCGATCGTGATGCGGTTGTATTCCGCGATCCGCTTGCCGGTGAAGTGACGCACGAGGATGCCGCGCTGTCTCAGTCCGA
>JAZNLP010000115.1:0-5066 GCA_045579165.1 Faecousia sp. | reverse complement strand
CGGCGGCGGTATGGCTTACACCTTCCTGGCTGCTCAGGGCTACACTGTCGGCAAGTCCCTGGTGGACAACGAGAAGCTGGACTACTGCAAGGAAATGATGGCAAAGGCCAAGGAAAAGGGCGTAAACCTGCTGCTGCCTGTGGATACCGCAGTTTCCGCTTCCTTCCCCAGCCCCATCGATGCTGAGATCCCTGTTGACTATGTGGACTGCACCAACATCCCCGCTGACCAGATGGGTCTGGATATCGGCCCCAAGGCCTGCGCTGAGTTTGCTGCTGCTGCCAAAGCTGCCAAGACCGTGGTCTGGAACGGCCCCATGGGCGTGTTTGAGAACCCCACTCTGGCAAAGGGCACCATCGCCGTTGCTCAGGCGCTGGCTGACTCCGACGCCGTGACCATCGTTGGCGGCGGCGACAGCGCTGCTGCTTGCGAGCAGCTGGGCTTTGCTTCTCAGATCACCCACATCTCCACCGGCGGCGGTGCTTCTCTGGAATTCCTGGAGGGCCTGGAGCTGCCCGGTATTGCCTGCCTGCAGGATAAATAAGAATCGCAGCTTTTATGGGGGCGGCGATGCCGCCCCCTTTCCTAAGTACATCCCCTGATATATCAATTTGTCAATTCACATCGTAACCGATGTACATATATAAAGGAGTTTTCACTATGAACAGAAAGTATCGCAAGACCGTCATTGCCGGTAACTGGAAAATGAACAAGACCCCCTCCGAGACCAAGGAGTTTATGAGTCAGCTGAAAGCCATTATGCCCAAGGGCCGCTGGTGTGATGTTGCCCTGTGTGTCCCCGCTGTCTGCATTCCCGCTGCTGTTCGGGCTATGCGTGAGACCCGGGTAGGTATCGGCGCAGAGAATTGCAATGCCAACCCCTCCGGTGCTTACACCGGCGAGATCGCTACCAACATGCTGGTGGATGCCGGCTGTAAGTATGTGATCATCGGCCATTCCGAGCGCCGCGCCATGGGCGAGACCGATGCAGATGTCAATGCCAAGGTTCTGGCTGCCCTGGACGCAGGTCTGATTCCCATTATGTGCTGCGGCGAGAGCCTGGAGCAGCGGGAATCCGGCATCACCGCCGAGTGGATCGCTATGCAGATCAAGCTGGGCCTGCAGGGTGTTTCCGAGGATAAGATCCGCAAGGTAGTTATCGCTTACGAGCCCATCTGGGCTATCGGCACCGGCCGTACTGCCACTCCCGAGCAGGCACAAGAGGTCTGTGAGGATATCCGTACTGTGGTCCGCAAGCTGTATTCTTCCAAGAATGCCCGGGCTATCTCCATTCTGTACGGCGGCTCTATGAACGAGAAGAACGCCTACGAGCTGCTGGCTCAGCCCGACATCGACGGCGGCCTCATCGGCGGCGCTTCCCTGGTTCCCGAGAAGTTCGTAAAGATCATCGAAGCTGCCAATCAGCCCACTGTGTAAGGAAAAATCATGGAGCAGCTGCATGGCTGCTCCATGTTCTTTTTATTCCGGAAGGATGTGTCCGTTGTGAAAACAACCAAATACCCCGTGGTGCTGGTGCATGGCATGATGGTGAAAGATCTTCGGCTTTGGCCGGCTTTTCGCGGCATTACGGACTTTTTGCGGGGGCAGAATGTGACGGTCTATACCTCCAATCAGGATGGCGTTGGGACTGTGGCAAATAATGCTCTGCAATTAAAGACCGAGATCCTGAAGATCCTGGAAAAAGAGAACTGCGATAAGGTGAATATCATTGCCCATTCCAAAGGTGGTCTCGATGCCCGGTATATGATCTCACACCTGGATATGGCCGGTCATGTGGCATCGCTTACCACCCTGTCCACCCCCCACCACGGTTCCAGACTCAGCGAGAAACTGCTGACGATGCCTTCCTTTCTTGCCGGGACTGTGGCATTTTTTACAAATACCTTTTATCGGATCTTAGGCGACCGCAAGCCGGATATCCTGCAGTTGGGCCGGGAACTGACGGAGGATGCCATGGAAGCTTTTAACCGGGAGACGCCCAATGCGCCATCGGTTTACTACCAGAGTTTCTCTTCTACCGCGCCCCAGCAAAAGGCATTTTTGCGGTTTATTCCCTATCAGATCTCCCGTTACTGCGAGCAGGATGATACCGACGGCATGGTATCGGTCTCTTCCAGCAAATGGGGAAACTATCGTGGCTCGGTAGGTGACGAGGTAGATCACTTCAAGATGGTAGGCATCTACGGCACAAAAAAGAAACTGACAGGTGTAGGCCTGTTCTACCTGTATATCCTTCAGGAATTACGGGCTATGGGATTTTAACCTACAGGAGGCATTTCCATGAAAACCCTGTATATGTCCGCAGATGCTGCGGATACTCCCGCCATTGCGGCGCAAATCATCAGATCCGGCGGCCTTGTGGCGATCCCTACGGAGACCGTTTACGGTCTGGGCGCCAACGGTCTTGATGAAGCGGCGGTGGCAAAAATATTTGAAGCCAAGGGACGCCCCCAGGATAATCCTCTGATCCTTCATGTGGCGGCTTCGGCGGAGGTGGAAAGATTCTGCCACTCCATCCCCAAAGCTGCCTACATTCTGGCAGAAAAATTCTGGCCCGGCCCTCTGACCATGGTGTTGCCGGCCAAGGACATTGTCCCGCTTTCCACCCGGGCGAATCTTCCCACTGTGGCAGTTCGATGCCCGGACTGTGACATTACTAGGGAGATCATCCGCCTTGCCGGCGTGCCTTTGGCAGCGCCTTCGGCGAACATCTCCGGCAAACCATCTACCACCACCGCCCAGCATGTGCTCCATGACCACGATGGGAAGATCCACATGATCGTGGACGGCGGCCCTTGCCGGGTAGGAGTGGAGTCGACGATTGTGGATCTGACCGAGGATCGCCCCCGGCTGCTGCGTCCCGGCGGAATCACCCCGGAACAGCTGCTTGAGGTGCTGGGAGATCTGGTGATCGACCAAGCGGTGACCGCGCAGCTGAGCAAGGACGCGGTGGTCAAAGCCCCGGGCATGAAGTATAAGCACTATGCGCCCCAAAGCGAGGTGCTGATCGTTTCCGGCGCCCGGGAACAGGCCGCGGCGTGGATCCGTCGGCATTTTAACCCCGGTGACCGGGTGCTGTGCTTTGAAGAGGAACTGCCGCTGTATGAAGATCTTGCGCCCCTTGCCTATGGCAGGGAGGCAGATCCCAATAGTCTGTCCGCGGGACTGTTTTCTGCCTTGCGGCAGCTGGATGATCCCCATGTTCGTAAGGTTTATGCCCGCTGTCCCGATGGCGGCGGTGTGGCGTATGCGGTGCAGAACCGGCTGAAAAAAGCGGCTGGATTCCGGATCGTTGATGCGGGGGTGGAGGTATGATCATTGGCATCACCGGCGGCACCGGCGCAGGCAAGACTACGCTGCTTCGCTGCGTTCAGCAGCTGGGCGGCATGGTCTTGGACTGTGACGGGATCTATCACCGACTGCTTAAGACCGACAGCGATCTTCTAAACGCCATCGAAGCCCGGTTTCCCGGAACGGTGGTGCATGGGCAGCTGGACCGGAAAAAGCTGGGCGCCATCGTGTTTTCTGATCAGGAAGCGCTGCAGGATCTGAACCGGATCACCCACAGTGCGGTGAAAAAAGAAGTGTTATGTAAACTAAAAGAAGCACCCAAGCTGGCGGCTATTGATGCCATCGGCCTGTTTGAGGGAGAATTAGCGCAGCTGTGTGATGTGACTGTGGCGGTTATTTCTCCCGAGGAACTTCGGGTGCAGCGGCTCATGACCCGGGATGGCATCTCGGAGGAATATGCCAGAAGCCGCATCCGCGCCCAGCACAGCGATGCCTGGTTTCGGGGAAAATGCGATGTAACCTTGGAAAACCACGGCACAGAGTCCGCTTTTCAGGAGAAATGCCTTGCATTTTTGCAGAGCCTGGGTATAATGAAAGAAAACCGTAAAGGAGAATGATACCATGACCAACGATGAACTGCGCGAAAGCTTGCTCGCTGCGCCTAAGAACGGCTACACCCGTATTACTCCCCAGCAGCGTCTGGAAATGGAAGAATACTGCAAGGCCTACGCGGCATTTATGGATGCCTGCAAGACCGAGCGGGAAGCAACTGCCTGGGCCATCGTCGAGGCGGAAAAGCATGGCTTTAAGCCTTTCTATCCCGGCATGGATGCGAAGCCCGGCGACAAGATCTATTACAACAACCGGGATAAGGCCATCGCTTTGGCGGTGGTTGGCAAGGAATCTCTGGCAAAGGGCGCAAACATCTGCGCCGCCCACGTGGACAGCCCCCGGATGGACCTGAAGCCCAACCCTCTGTATGAGGATTCTGAGATCGCTTATTTCAAGACCCATTACTACGGCGGCATCAAGAAGTACCAGTGGGTCACCGTGCCCCTGGCGCTCCATGGCGTGGTCTACCGCAAGGACGGCACTGTGATCACCATCACCATTGGCGAGGATGACAACGATCCTATCCTGATGGTCTCTGACCTGCTGATCCACCTGTCCGCTGACCAGATGCAAAAGACCTTGGCAAAGGGCATCGCCGGTGAGCAGCTGAATGTGATTCTGGGAACTGAGCCGATTGAGGGCGAGGGCAGCGATCTGGTGAAGCTGAATATCATGAAGTGGCTGAACGAAAAGTACGGCCTTATTGAAGAGGATTTCCTGTCTGCGGAACTGACCATCGTTCCTGCCGGCAAGTGCCGGGAGGCAGGTCTGGACCGGAGCCTGCTCAGCGCCTACGGTCATGACGACCGGGTCTGCGCTTATGCGGAGCTGAAGTCCCTGTTTGAGATCCCCACCCCCACCAAGACTGCTGTTTGCATCCTGGCGGACAAGGAGGAGATCGGCTCTGTGGGTGTCTCCGGCATGCTGAGCCATTATTTTGAGCATTTCATGGAAAATCTGTGTGCGGCACAGGGCGTGAAGCTGGAGGATTGCTTCGCCAATTCCTTCTGCCTGTCTGCAGACGTTTCTAATGCGTTTGACCCCAATTTCCCGGAGGTTTCCGACAAGCGCAACAACAGCCAGCTTAACTACGGTATCTCCATCTGCAAGTATACCGGATCCCGGGGCAAGGGCGGCGCAAG
>JAZNLP010000114.1:0-3089 GCA_045579165.1 Faecousia sp. | reverse complement strand
GGTTGACATAACTCCGTCGTCAACACGGCTCAGGGCGAGAAATTCTCCCTGGGCGCTATAGACCCGGTATGTACCGTCAGCCATCGCCACCGAGAAGCTGTTGCCGTTGCGGCAGCGAGTTTCCTGCTTTGGGGTCAGGGTCACGGCAGGGTGCTGCCGGAACATGGTATCCACCGGGCGCAGGTAGGTTTCCGGGGTGTCAGTCTCCAGCAAAACATCCAACGGAATGCTGTCTGCAATGGTGTATTCCCCCGCAGACACCCGTCGCAGCGCCGCCATGCAGCCGCCACAGCCCAGAGCCTCGCCAATATCCTTGCAAAGTGTGCGAATATAAGTACCCTTGGAGCAGCGCACCCGCAGGCAGACATTCTCCGCTTCCATGCCCAGAAGCTCCAGCTCATGGATGGTAATGGGCCGGGGCTTGCGCTCCACCTCCACGCCCTTGCGGGCCAGATCATACAGCTTCTGACCGTTCACCTTCAGCGCCGAATACATGGGCGGCACTTGCAAAATCTCCCCCCGGAATCTGGGAAGAACCTCTAAGATTTCCTGCCGGGAAAGCTTTACTTCCCGCTGCTGCAGCACCGTGCCGGTGATATCCTCGGTATCGGTGGTCAGACCCAGGCGCAAAACCGCCTCATAGGTCTTTTCTGCGTGTTCAAAAAACTCCACGCCCCGGGTTGCCCTGCCCACAAACACCGGCAAAACGCCGGTTGCCATGGGGTCTAATGTACCGCCGTGACCGATCCGTCGGGTATTGAACACCCGGCGCAGCCGGGCAGTCACATCCTGGCTGGTCCAGCCCTGGGGCTTATCTACGATGACGATCCCGTTCATAGGTCTCCCCCTCGGTCAGCCTTCCAGCTGCTGCAGCATGACCTGTTCCACCGCGGCAGCCGCTTCTTCCAGCGAACTGTCCACAGTACAGCCTGCAGCGCCCCGGTGTCCGCCGCCGCCAAAGACTTCGCACACCTTCGCGGCATCGTAGGCAGGCAGCGCCCGGACGGAGATCTTCACCTTGCCGTCAAGGGTCTGGCGCAAAGTCGCTGCCATCTGCACCCCGGCGATGGACCGGGGGAAGCCGGAAACATTCTCCATATCGTCTTCCGTCACGCCCAGCTCCCGCTCCACCGCCAAAGGCAGGGCGCAAACCGCCACCGCGCCTCCGGCAGTCAGACGGGTATGCTCCGCCATCCAGCCGTGCAGTCGCAGCTTGGCATAGGAATTGGTCTCAAACAGCGCCTGATTGATGCTGTGCAGGTCCGCGCCGGTATCAGCGCAAGCCGCCGCGGTGCGGAAGCTGTGGGCGGTGGTATTGGCATAGCAAAACCGGCCGGTATCCGTAGAAACGGCGGTATACAGCGCCTTTGCCATGGGCTTATCCAACGCAACGCCCATTTCCGTCAGCACATCGTAAACGATCTCGCCGCAAGCGCCGGCGGCAGGGTCTACCAGCTCATGCTCCGTAAAGGAAGCAGGGGAGCCATGGTGATCGATCCGCAGGGCGATCTCCAATCCGGAAAACGCCCGGGGCAGCATATTCTCCGACGCCACATCCACGCAGACCACCGTATCCCCGTCCGCTGCCGCTGTACGGGTCAGTCCTTCATGCAAAGGGCGGTATTTTTCGGTAATCTCCGGGTTTTCCAGAATATAGGCCCGCTTGCCCAAACTTTGCAGACCCAGACACAGCAGCGCCGCCGTGCCGAGGGTATCTCCGTCGGGGCGGTGGTGGGTCAGGATACAAAAGTTATCCCGCTGGGAAAGCCACCGGGCAGTTTCAGCTCTCGTCAGTTTCATCGTTTGACACCTCAAGGGAGTTGATAAGCTTCAGCATTTTCGCGCCATAAGTGATGCTGTCATCCAGTTCCCAGACGATCTGGGGGCTGTAGCGCAGCTGCAGATTGCTGCCCAGCTGGCGGCGCAGGTAGCCGGCGGCAGACTTGAGACCTGCCATGGCGTCCTTGGCCTTGTCCTCCTGCAGGAAGCTGACATACACCTTGGTATAGCGCAGATCCGGGGTGGTCTCCACCCGGGTAATAGAGATCATGGTGTCCTGCACCCGGGGGTCTTTGACCGTACGAAGAAGGCTGGAAAGCTCCTTCTGGATCTCTTCATTGATTCGATTGATTCGATTGGATGCCATAGGGGTATCCTCCTAAATAGCAATTTAGATTTCGTTTGTTTGGCAGTTACAATACGCGTGTCATTGCGAGGCTACGCTAGTAGCCGTGGCAATCTCCCGCAGAAAGGCTTCAGCATTCACCGCACTGGGATAGTAGAACCAACCCGCTACCGGAAGATTCCCACGACCCCTTTGAGGTCTCGGAATGACACAGTTTTTCAACTGCCCTGCATATCAGCAAAGTCAGCCGCCGCTGCTGCGGCGGCTGACTTAAAAAGCATTATCTCTTAACTTCCTGCATGGCGAAGCATTCGAAAATGTCGCCTTCCTTGATATCGTTATACTTGGCAACGCTCATGCCGCACTCATAGCCGGCAGTGACTTCCTTAACAGCGTCTTTGAACCGCTGCAGAGAGCCGATCTCGCCCTCATGGATAACGATATTATCCCGAAGCACACGCACCTGAGCATCCCGGGTGACCTTGCCGTCCTTGACCATACAGCCGGCGATGGTGCCAACGGCGCTGACCTTATAGGTCATGCGGACCTCGGCGTGGCCAATGACCACTTCCTCAAATTTAGGCGCAAGCATACCCTTCATAGCTGCCTCAATCTCGTCGATGGCATCGTAAATCACACGGTAGAACCGCATATCCACATCGGTACGCTGGGCGCTGGCCTGAGCGCCGGAATCGGGACGGACATTGAAGCCGACGATGATCGCGCCGGCGGTAGAAGCCAGCAGCACATCGCTTTCATTGATCGCGCCGACACCGGCATGGATGACCTTGACCCGGACTTCCTCGTTGGAGATCTTCTCCAGAGAAGCCTTCACCGCCTCGGCAGAGCCCTGGACGTCCGCCTTGACGATCAGATTCAGGGTCTTCATCTCACCCTCCTGCATCCGGGCGAAGAGGTTATCCAAAGTAACCTTGCTCATGGCGTTGGCAGCGGCATCCTTGGC
>JAZNLP010000113.1:0-2125 GCA_045579165.1 Faecousia sp. | reverse complement strand
TCCACCGCCCGGTGGGAATTGACCACCGAACCGGAAAGGCCGTATACATCAATGGCGTTGCACAGCTTATGGGGATAGCTGTGCCGATCCTTATACACCGTCAAAAGATCCAGCTTGTCCTTGCCCTTCAGCACCCCGGGGTCACCGTGGCGCAACAGCAGGTAAAACAAAAAGCTCAGATCAAAATGAGCATTATACGCCAAAAGCAGGGTGTTGCCCCGGAGCATATCCTCGATATCCCGGCAGACCTGCTCCTTGGGGATGCCCCGCTGTGCAAGGTCTTCGTTGGTAATGCCGGTGAGCTGCTGGATCATCGGCGGCACAAAGCCCCCGGGACTCAAAGAGATCAGCTGGTCGTACTCCTGCACCACCACTGCCTCCGAGCCTGCCTGCTCTACCACCACTGCGGCAAATTCAATGATCTCATCCCGGGAAAAGTCCAGGCCGGTGGTCTCCGTATCAAAGAGCACCAGCCGGTCATATTTATCAAACAGGGTCTCAAAATAACCCATAGTATTCTCCTTATGTGTTCCTATTTTCGTTTATCCCCTGGTAACAATAAGCACGTCATTGCGAGGCTGCGTTAGCAGCCGTGGCAATCTCCTGGGAAAATCTGCTTCATTCCGGGAGATTCCCACGGGCGCAAGCGCCCTCGGAATGACACGGTTTTCATTCTCCTCGGGCAAGGTTTAGCGCCCGGCGGAATTTGCTTACCTGCAACCGCTGAAGATCAAATGCTTCTTCCAGATGCTGGGCAAACGCCTCCGCTGCCGAATCTTCTCCGTCCTTCAGCTCCACTTCTACCTCACAAAAGGCAAGCTCCCGGCCGCCGCCCACCAGAACGCCCTGATCCAGCGCCAGCTCCAGCTGGGCGCCTGCCCAACTGACCGTCTTTGCCAGACGGGTAAATCGGGCGCCGCAAACCTCCACCACGCCATTTTCCGTCATAGCGGGCAGATCCAGCGGACAGCCGAGTTTACATAACGCAGGAATTGCTTCCCGGATATCGGTACAAGGCAGCTCCCATTCCCCTCTGGTAAGATCCGACTGGGGCGTTTTAACGGTGCAGACCGCCTGTCCGTTTTCCATCCGGCGGCGCAGGGTGATCCGCTGTCGGGACAGGCTGCCATCGGGGGTGTCGTAATAGGTGGTTTCCATGGCGATCTTCTGAAAATCTCCGTACTGCCGGGCAATTTGCTCCAGCTTCCGGGGGTCGGCAGAAAACTTAAGCTCAAACTCTCTCCCCACCGTCAATCCTCCAAAGGCTGCTCCATCAGCAGCCGGTACTGCTCTGAAACAGACGGGTCATCCAGACTGTTTTCCCAAATCACTTCCCCCGGGCCGTCATGAAGCAGATCTGCTTCTTCCAGCAGACTGCGGGTATGCACTGCCGTACCAAGGCTTCCGTCCAGCAGGGGGATCTTGTTTCCAAGACATTCCCGCAGCGCCCCGGCAGCAAAGGGATAATGGGTGCAACCCAGAACCACCGCGTCCAGCGTTTCCCGGTGGGGCGCAAGCAGCGCATCCAGCAAGGCTTTCGCCTGGGGGCTGTTGCCCTGCCCCTGCTCCACAAGCGTTGCCAGTCCCGGCGCAGCTAAGGGCACAAAGGTGCAGCGGTCACGATGCTGTTCCATCAAGCGGTTTACCCGGTGGCTGTTTAAGGTCGCCGTGGTGCTGAGAAGTCCCACAGTCCCACCGGGGTATCGGTCCGCCGCCAGCTTCACCGCCGGCTCGATGCCGATGACCGTCAAATCCGGGTAGCGGCTGCGAATGGTATCCACCGCCACCGCCGTAGCCGTATTGCAGGCCAGCACCAAGGCTTTTACCGGGCGGGCCAAGATCCGCTCCACCGCGGAAAGGGTCAGCTGCAGGATCTGCTCCTCTGTCCGGTCGCCATAAGGGGCATTGGCGGAGTCCCCGAAATAGAGAAACCGCTCCCGGGGCAGCTGGGCGCGCAGCCGACGCAGCACGCTGACACCGCCCACGCCGGAATCAAACACCGCGATATAATCATGTTTCTGTTTCATAACGATCACCGCAAATCTTAAAGTGTACTTATTCTACCAAATTCAGCAGTCCGTTTCAATCCCCCTGCCGAAAAAAAGGACCTGCCGAAGCAGGTCCT
>JAZNLP010000112.1:0-3075 GCA_045579165.1 Faecousia sp. | reverse complement strand
AAAACGGACAGGAAAACTACCCTGATGAACCGGAATATCGGCAGGTCTTTTTGGCGGAACAGGATTTTTATACATATCTGCAGGAGATGTTCTTTTCTGTGGAGGGGGCGATTTATGCTCTCTGGGAGGAGAACGGCAGGTATGTATCCGCACTTCGGCTGGAACCCTACAAGGATGGTCTGCTGCTGGAGGCTCTGGAGACCGCGCCTGACTGCCGGGGCAAAGGCTATGCCAAGGCGCTGATCCGGTCGGTGCAGGAGAAATTTGCCGGGACGAAGATATTTTCCCATGTGAGCAAGGGAAATCTCCCATCCTTAGCGGTTCATGAAACCTGCGGCTTTTGCCGCATCTCGGAGCAGGCGGTCTATATTGACGGCAGCGTAAACAGCCGCGCCTGCACCCTTTGCTTCCAAAGTGAATAAGAATGCTCCGCCTGCTAAAAATTGCAGGCGGAGCTTTTTGCGTTATGATTATTCCACAGTCACAGTGCCATCATCCTTGACGGTGACGGTCATGCCGTCCTGGACATAGTTCAGGAATTCTTCACCCAAGCTGTCCACTACCGGCATTTTTACATCCGGCAGCCAAACGGAAGCCAGGATCGAGCCGGCTGCTGCCAGAGAATCGATGGGGTTGCTGAACAGCATACAAGCAGGCTGCCGACCCATGGCGCAGGCGCAGTACAGAACCAGACCGCCGGTGGTAGAGCCGATGGTCATGGGCAGGCACACAGCCTTTCCTGCCAGCTCCTTGCCGTGCAGATCGGGGTTATTCTGGTCGCCGCAGGTTGCCTTCTTGTCGCCGAACTGCAGCGCGCTCTGCAGGGAAGCCAGAGTGTTGAAGCCTACATGAGAGACCACAGCCTCCGCGGTAACAGTGCCGGGGGCGACGATACGTCCTTTAAACTCTTTCATATCAGTTGCCTCCTTTGGTGATCTTGGTGAGGATCTCTTCTTCGGTGTAGTACCGTGCGGTGGTGTAGGTGCGTAGCTTGTTGGAAGAGGTGATGACCGGCATAGCCTTGCACAGAGGGTTATTCATATACATCAGCGGGCAGATGTAGCTGAGGATCACGCCGGTGTCCTTCAGCCGCTTAGCGTACTCGGTCTCCTCGAATGCCTTCTTCACAGCGGGAGCTGTGGTAAATACCGTGGGGATCAGCACCTTTTTGTTGCCGCTGGCTTTTAAGCCCTCTTCTACGCGAACAGTCCAGTCGATCAGCTGCTGCATGGACATGTGGGGACAGCCGATAAAGCACAGCTTGGGAGCGGCATCAGGCTTTTTCCACATGACAGGATAGCTTTCCTTGACCCGCTCCAGCTCCGCGTCGTCGATCACATAGACCTTTGCGCCTTCTGCGATGAGACCGGCGCCCTGGGCCTTAGCTTCGGGGGTCAGATTTTCAATGTGGTAAAGACCCACAGCGCCGTTGCTGGCGGTGGCGGCGCCGAAGTCCTTCAGATAGGCGCAGGTTTCGTCATTCAGCTCCGTGCCGATCCAGCTGTTCATGCCGGTGATGAAGGGTACATCTTCCATGACCTTCATGCCGATGGCAGAGCCCAGCAGCTGAGCCTCAGGCTTCTTGCTGGTTTCCACCTTGACGATCCAGGTGGCCTTACGGCCTTCGTCGGTCAGCAGACCGAAATGGGGCACATGACCGGCGATAGAGCCCATGATGTCCATAATGCCGGAGTTGCGGTTGCAGCGGGCGCCCAGAACGGAGTTGGCATACACCACAGCGGAGGATTCTGCCCAGCTGAGCACTTCTCCCATTTGCGGCTTGTTGCCCATCTGATCCAGATAGCAGGCGCAGGTGAAGGCATTCTCATCCATCAGACCCAGCTGCTGCAGCTGCTGCTCGTAGCTTTCTTGGGTGGCATACATGATCTTGTTGAAAATAAAGTTCTGCAGGAAGTTTGCCGGCACATTCTTGTCCAGAGGCCGGGGGTCTACAGAGAATTTCTGGCTGGAGATAGCGCCGGCGTCGATGAGCTGCTGCATCAGATCAAACACGGGCTTCATCATCTTCAGACCGAAAGAGGTGACCAGGTGGTTATACTCGGAGGTGATGGGCACCATTTTGTCCGCGCCGAAGGTATCGCCGTACATCACAAGGGTCTTCCAGACCTTCGCCATGGTCTCGCCTTGAGATCCGTCTAAAATGGCTTGCTGTTCAGGTGTTAAGTACATGCTTTATCCTCCTTAAATCTTCATACAGACATCCCAGGCGCCCCAGATCACAGTCCGCAGGTTGCCCACCTTGTCGGCATCGCCGATGACATGGACATGCTTGCTCTTGGGAGCCAGGGGCTGAGGCTTGTAGCCTACGGACAGGATCACAGAATCGGCATCGATGGAGAAAGTGTTGCCGTCCTTGTCGGTGACGGTGACGCCGCTGTCGGTGATCTCGTTAAGCCGGGTCTCCAGATGGACGGGGACGCTGTTGGCTTCAAAGAAGTCCCGCAGATAGCTGGTGTTGGCAAGGCAGACACCGGGGGTGGTGATCAGATCGTCCTGCATCTCCACGATGGTGGGCTTTTTGCCCTGCAGATACAGCTCGTAGGCGATCTCACAGCCGGTGAGGCCGCCGCCGATGATGGTTACCTTTTCGCCTACCTCGGCTTTGCCCAGCAGGAAGTCCACAGCCTGGATACCCTTGTCAAAGCCGGGAACAGGAATGCGGTTTGCCTTAGCGCCGGTGGCGATGATGACTTCATCAGCGCCCAGAGCTTCAATGTCGGTGATCTCAGCGTTAAGATTCACATCAATGGGATACTTGCTAAGCTCCCGCTTATACCAGGCGATAAGAGCCTTATCCTTTTCCTTGAAGGAGGGAGCGGCAGCAGCGATAAACACACCGCCCAGCTCTCCGGTCTTTTCATACAGGCTGACCTTGTGACCCCGCTTGGCGCAGACCAGAGCGGCTTCCATGCCGCCGATACCGCCGCCGATGACGGCGACCTTCTTCTGCTGCTTGGCAGGCTTAATGTAGTGCTTCTTGGACTGCATGGTCTCCGCGTTCAGGGCGCAGCGGGCAAGACCCATGGTATCCTTCAGATCCTGGGTGTTGTAGTG
>JAZNLP010000111.1:0-12247 GCA_045579165.1 Faecousia sp. | reverse complement strand
GGGCGCAATGATCCTGCAGGCGGCGTTGTAGATCACCGCGCAGGAGCCCGCCAAAAGAATCATGGTAGTGATCACACTGCCGATCACAGAATATCTGGCATAGCCGTAGGTGTGTGTCTCGTCCGGCTGTTTTTTGCTCTTCTTCTCAAGAAAATAGGAGATACCGATACTTGCGGCATCGCCGATATCGTGCACGGCATCAGATATGATCGCCACACTGCCGGTGAAAATACCGCCGACGATCTCAAACAAAGAGAAGAAGAGATTCAAAAGAAACGCGATCAGAATGTTCTTTTCTGTTTTCATAAAGCACCTCTTTCATTTGGTTATGGAATAACCCAAGATATCTTTCGACATCTTGGGTTATCGTAACGTATCAGTCTAACGGCTTCATCGTGGGGAACAGGATGACCTCGCGGATGGTGTCCTGGCCGGTCAGTAGCATGACGCTGCGGTCGATGCCGATGCCCATGCCGCCCGTGGGAGGCATGCCGTATTCCATAGCGTTGAGGAAATCCTCGTCCAGCATTTCCGTCTCTTCGTCGCCACGCTCACGCTGCTCCACCTGCTTCATGAAGCGACCCCGCTGATCGATAGGATCGTTCAGTTCGGAGTAGGCGTTAGCCAGCTCGCTGTGGCAGATAAACAGCTCGAAGCGCTCGGTCAGCCGGGGATCTTCCGGGCTGCGCTTGGTCAGCGGGGAGACCTCCACAGGATACATGGTAATAAAGGTGGGCTGGATCAGGTGCTCCTCCACCCGCTGATCGAAGCAGGCATACAGAGCATTGCCCCAAGTCTTTTCCGCGGCATCAGCAAGCTCCACGCCCTTGGCAGCGGCAGCGGCAACAGCCTCGGCATCGTCGGTGATCGCACCAAAGTCGATCCCCACATACTCCTTGACCGCTTCCACCATGGTCATGCGGCGCCAGCCGGGGGTCAGATCGATCTTTTCACCCATCCACTCCACTTCGTAAGTGCCCAGGATCTCCTTGGCAGCGCCGGAGAGGATGCCCTCGGCGATATCCATCATATCGTGGAAGTCTGCATAGGCCTGGTACAGCTCCACAGAGGTAAACTCCGGATTGTGCTTGGGATCCATGCCCTCATTACGGAAGATACGGCCGATCTCATACACCCGGTCCATACCGCCGATAATCAGCCGCTTCAGAGGCAGCTCGGTGGCGATACGCATATACATATCGATATCCAGGGTGTTATGATGGGTAATGAAAGGACGGGCAGAAGCGCCGCCGGCGATGGTGTTCAGCACCGGGGTCTCCACTTCGATATAGTTCATATTGTCCAGGTAAGAACGCATGAACTTAATAAACTTGGAGCGGACGATGAAATTCTGCTTCACCTCAGGATTGACCATCAGATCCACATAGCGCTGACGGAAACGGATCTCTTTGTCCGTCAGACCGTGGAACTTCTCCGGCAGGGGCAGCAAGGATTTACTCAGCAGGATGACATTCTTTGCCCGGACGGAGATCTCCTCGGTCTTGGTCTTGAACACTTCACCCTCGACACCCACGATATCGCCGATGTCGTACTTCTTGAAGCGGGCATATTCCTCTTCGCCCAGCTCGTCGATCTTCACGAACAGCTGGATACGGCCGGTGCTGTCCTGCAGGTCGCAGAACATGACCTTGCCCTGGCCGCGCTTGCTCATCAAACGGCCGGCAACCTTAACAGTCTTGCCTTCAAAGCCTTCGTAATCAGCCTTGATAGCCGCGGAATCGGCGTTAAAATCATACTTCGTCTGCTGGAAAGGGTCACGGCCCTCAGCCTGCAGCGCCGCCAGCTTCTCCCGGCGGATCTGGGCTTGCTCAGAAACAGGCAACTCTGCCTGGGGTACGAACTTTGCCATAGCTTAGCCCTCTCGAGAAACGCTGACGACCTTCATTTCATAGGAGCCGGCAGGCGCATTGACGGTAAAGGTGTCACCTGCGGACTTGCCAACCACCGCGCGGCCGAAGGGAGAATCGTCAGAAAGCTTAAACTCCATGGGGTTAGCCTCCTGAGAGCCGGTGATCCGATAGGTGGTCTGCTTGCCGGTCTTGACATCCTCCACCACCACGGCGCAGCCCAGACCCACACGGCCGGTAGCCTCGTTCTCATCCTCGATGATCACGGCATGGGACAGGATGTCCTCGATCTCCGCGATACGGCCGTAGAGCTTAGCCTGCTCGTTCTTGGCAGCATCGTACTCGGAGTTTTCAGAAAGGTCACCGTAGGAACGGGCTTCTGCGATCATGGCAGCGATCTCGCGCTCCCGGGTAGTCTTCAAATAATTGAGTTCCTTTTCCAGATCCGCAAGACGCAGACTGGTGATCTTATATTCCTTTGCCATAATGGAAATCCTTCCTTTACCTAGAAATTTCGATAGCTCCAAACATTATAGAGGATTTTCTTGCCATAGTCAAGGTAAAATTGCGCTTTTCCTGAAAATCCGGCTTGGATTCATTGGGCTTTCAGCAAATCCACAGCAGCCAAGATCTGGGGATCTTCTTCCGGACCCAAGATCCCCGCATAGATCAAAGCCGCCACCTCCCGGTCTACAGATGCTTCTACATCCGGGGTGATGCCCACGCCCTCCAGACTCACGCCCTTGGGCGTAAAGTATTTTCCAGCGGAAAGACCCACAGCAGAGCCGTCGGACAGCTTAAAAAGCACCTGATAATTGCCCTTGCCCACCGTTTTTTCTCCTACGACCTCTGCCCAGTCCCGTTCCTGCAGTGCGGCAGCGAAAAACTCCGCGGCAGAATAGGAATTGCCGTTGACGATCACCGCCATGGGGATCTCCAGACAGGCAGCATCGGAGGTCTCCTGCTCCTCTTTTCCGGTATGGTCCTGGCTTCTGAACAGAACCCCCTCCGGCAGCAAGTAGTCCAGCACCTCTACCAGCTCTGTGACCCGACCGCCGGGATTGTTCCGCACATCAAAGATTAGTCCTTTCGCGCCGCTTTGCATAAGGGTATCGATGGCGCTTATAGTGTCTTTGGCGCAGTTTGCGTTAAAATTTTTAATGGTCACAAGGCCGATGCTGTCTTCCAGCATGATTCCGGTGGCTACAGGCACGGGAACAGCTGCCCGTGTGACTGTCACCGTCAGTTCCTGGCTGCCTCGCAGGACGGTCAGCGTCACCTTGGTGTTTTCCTCGCCCTTGATCATCGCCTGGATCGCATTGACCTCCATGCCGGCTACCCTCTGCCCATCTACGATAGTGATCCGGTCACCTGCCAACACGCCCGCTTTGTCCGCCGGGCCGTCTTTTGACACCTGGAGCACCTCCAAACCGCGTGCCGCACTTTGGGTATTGATCGTAATACCGATTCCCACGTAGGCATTTTGCTCTTTTTCATAATGCGAGGCGTACTCCTCCGCTGTCAGATAGTAGCTCCAGCGATCTCCCAGGGCTTCGATCATAGCGTCTGCTGCAGCGTCTTCCATTTCTTTCTGATCCACCTCGCCAATGTAGCGGTTCAGGATCAAATCTTCCAGCTGCTGCAGTTTAGACGATTGCTCGGTGGTTGTTTTGGAAAACACCATAGCCGACACTGTTACAGTAGCTGTCAACACCGCCACCAAAATGTAGGAAAGGATCTGAAACAGTCGATTTTTGTTCATACTACACCTCTAGACCGACATATCCCACAGCCAAAAAGGCTGTGGGATATGAATTATTTCAGTTTTACGTACTCCGCCGGATTGACATACACGCCGTTATAGCTGATGCCAAAATGCAGGTGGACACCGGTAGAACCGCCGGTCGTTCCCTGTCCGCCGATCTGCTGACCCTGGGCAACAAACTGACCCACAGCCACATCCGGCCACTTATACATATGCATATACACGCTCTCAAAGCCGTCCAAATGGTCGATGACCACATAGTTGCCGGCAGAGACCGGATCATAACCAACCTCTTTCACTCGGCCACCCCGGGTAGCATAGATGGGCCAACCGGAACGACCTGCCAAGTCCACGCCGTAGTGCATCAGCCACTGATGCCGGATGGGATGGAGACGCATACCGAAGGGACTGGTCAGCTTGATATAGCTGGTGGGAACAAGCCAGCTGACGCCGGTCTGATCCACCGTGGGAATACCGCCGGTGCCGCCGGCACTACCGCCGGAGGGCTGGGTAGCAGGCGCCGTGGTAGCAACCGAGGTTGCAAGCCAAGCTTCGTAGGATTCCTTTTCCACAGCGGCATCGTAATCCTTCTTCTTCTGAGCCAGATCCTTGAGCATATTCTGCTCTTGCTGCTCCATATCCCACAGCAGATCATCATACTCCTGACCCTTTGCTTCCAGCTGGATCAGCAGCTCGTTGGCTTCTTCGATCTTGGCATTAAGGCCAGCCTCTGTAGCCTGCAGCTCTTCCTTGCTGGTTTGCAGAGAGGCTTTTTCCGTTACCATGGTGGCTTTGGCTTCTTCCACTTCCTTGGCAACGTCACTCATTTCCTTCAGCCGGCGGCTGTCAGAGGCGGCGATCTCCTGAACCATGTTCCATCTGTCCAGCAGATCGTAAAAATCATTTGCCTGGAACAGTACAGACCAGTAAGACAGAGAGCCGTCTTCCTCCATGGAGCGGATACGCTCCTTATTCTGTTCATTCAGCTCTGCCAGCCGATCCTCGGCCTCATCCAGATCCTCCTGCAGATCCGCGATCATCACGGAATAGGAAGCGATCTGGTCATTGATGTTCTGCACCTGGGCATACATCACCGAGATCTGCTGCTCCACCACCTGCTTCTGATTGACGATGTCTTTCATCTCGCTGAGGTTGGCGGATTGCTTTTTTTCCAATTCTTTGATCTTGGCATCCAGTTCCTTTTTGTCCTGCTTCAGGGAATTGATCTGACTCTGGATCTCGCTGGAACTGGCAGCGTCTGCCTGGGGCAGCACGCTCAGGATCAGGCTCAGTATCATAATTGCGGCCAAAATACCGGCCATTAACGATACAAGTCGTTTTCTGTTTTTCACGGTAGTCTCCTTTTTTGGGGTGCGGGGTTACTTATACATTCAAGAACTTCCGGATGGAGGTCCAGCTGCCTACGATGCCTACAAACAGGCCGGCGGCGGCAAAGGTGATCACCATCGGGGTCAGCAGCTGCGTAAACGGCACGAAGCTAAACAGCTTCAAGGTATCTACCACTGCAAGTCTTGCCAAAAGCAGGTCATACAAAACCCACTCCAGGAAGAAAGCAATGGCTGCGCCCAGCATGCCCAGGGTAAAGCCCTCCACCACGAAGGGCAGGCGGATAAAGCCGTTGGTGGCACCTACCATCTTCATAATGGAAATCTCGTCCCGGCGGTCATACATAGCAAGCTTAACGGTGTTGGAAATGATCAGCAGGCTGACCAGCAGCAAAACACCGATCACGGTGACGGATACGATCTGCAGCACATTCTGCAAGGTAGAGAAGCCTTCTGCCAGCTCATAAGGGGCGCTGACCTTGTCCACGCCCGGGATCTGCATCAGCTGCTCCACCGTCTCGGCCATCAAGGCATTATCCATCAGCACCACACGGTAACGGTGCCGCAGGTAACTGGCATCCACGCCGTTGAACGCTTCATCTCCCTGGTAATCGGCAATAAAGTCTTCCAGCGCCTCTTCCCGGGTGATAAAGATCCGTTCAAACACATTATCCAGCGTACTGATCTTCGCGCCAACACTCCGGGCTTCTGCCTCAGAATATGTCTCGTCCACATACACAAGAACCTCATTGGTCTTGTTCAGGTCCTCGACCATGATGCTGATGTTATACGTCAGGCAGGAAAAGCTACCCACGATCAGAAGACAGGCGACCGTCACACACACGGCCGCAAAGGACATAAAGCCGTGGAGAAAGATCCCCCGGATGCCCTCTTTCAGCAAATATCCAAGATTATTGATCTTCATAGTGATAATACCCATCCATTCCGTCGCTGATAATCAGACCCTCGTCAATAGCGATGACCCGCTTGGGAAACCGCTCCACAAGATCCTTTGCGTGGGTGACCACCAGCATGGTAGTTCCCAGATTGTTGATCTCCATCAGCAGACTCATGATCTCCAGAGACCGGGCAGGGTCCAGGTTTCCGGTCGGCTCGTCAGCAATGATCGTAGAGGGATTGTTCACCAGTGCCCGGGCGATGGCCAGTCTCTGCTGCTCACCGCCGGAAAGCTCACCGGGATGCCGGCGGCTCTTGGTATCCAGTCCCACCAGCTCCAGCACATAAGGCACCCGTTCCCGGATCTCCTTTTCCCGTGCGCCGATGGCCCGCATAACAAAGGCTACATTTTCATATACGGTCTTATTCTCGATCAGCCGGAAGTCCTGGAAAACCACGCCGACCGTACGGCGCATATAAGGGATCTCTCTTTTTCGGATCCGCTCCAGAGAATATCCGTTTACATGGACTGTGCCGGAGGTGGGCTTCAGCTCACCGGTGATCAGCTTAATGATGGTGGATTTTCCGGAACCGGAGGGCCCCACCAAAAACGCAAATTCTCCGTCCTCGATCTGCATAGAAACGCCTTTAAGCGCCTTGTTGCCAACCGAATAGGATTTTACCACATCAGTAAATTCGATCATAATTATCCTGCTCCAATATTAATGTAACCAAATTGTAACATATTTCGTGTGTTATGTCAATCCCCAGTCAAAAAATATAACACTGAAAACAGGGCCGTGCCGCAGCACGGCCCTGTTGACAGTTGTCAGTGGGTCTCTCGGGAAGACAGGTATTTGCGGACCATCAGCGCCACCTTAAATACAATGGCGTGGTCAAACTGCCGCAGATCCAGTCCGGTAAGCTTTTTGATCTTCTCCAAGCGGTACACCAGGGTGTTACGGTGGACAAACAGCTTGCGGGAAGTCTCAGAAACATTCAGATTGTTCTCAAAGAACTTATTGATGGTAAACAGGGTCTCCTGGTCCAGAGAATCGATGGAGTTTTTCTTGAAAACTTCTCCCAGGAAAATATCGCAAAGGGTGGTGGGCAGCTGATAGATCAGCCGGCCGATGCCCAGATTCTCATAGTGCATGATAGTCTTATCGGTATCAAACACCTTGCCCACTTCAATAGCGGTCTGGGCTTCCTTGTAAGCGTCAGCCAGAGAGCGCAGATGCTCCGCCACAGTACCGATACCGATCACGGTACGGATAAACAGCTCGTTTTTCAGGGTATCTTCCATGGTGTGGGCGAGCTTTTCCAGATCATCGTTGGTGGTGGTTGCTGTGATCTGCTTGACAACGGCAATGTCCGTCTCGTTGATGCTCAGAACGAAGTCCTGTGTATGGTCCGGGAACATATTGCTCAGCACATCCACAGTAGTCACATCCGCGTGACCCAGCTGCCGCACAAGGAACACCGCCCGAGGCGCTTCCGTAGCAAAACGCAGTTCCTTGGCGCGGATATAGATATCGCCGGGCAGGATGTTATCCATAATAATATTCTTCACAAAGGTGCCCCGGTCATGCTTTTCCTCATAGAAGTTCTTCGCATCGTTCAGGGCAATATATGCCATCTGGCAGCAGACCTTGGCAGTTTCATCCGCACCGTTGCAGAAAACAGCATACTCAAAATAGTTTGTGCCGTTAATGATGGCCTTGAAAGTCTTTTGGCCAAAAGTAACCGCCTCTTCACCGGCATTGGCGACCCGCAGAGCAGCCTCCGGCCAGCGCTCGCCCAACACAGAAACATCTGTGCAGGAGATCACGCAGCCTTCCGTATCGATCACGCCAAAAACCCGGCCGGGCACTTCCTTCAGCTGGGCAATCACGTTCTGAAAAACACTATTGGACATTTTCCAGTCCCTCCTTAGAAATCTGCATAAATGCGGTTTCCACAAAATTGCCCTGTCATTATACATCCTTTTTGCACAGTTTGCAAGTACCTTTTGACAAATTACTGCAAAATTTGATTCCATTTTTGGGGGTATTGCCCCAATTTTACGATTCCCTTCTGAAACACAAGGGATTTACTTCATAAAATTATACAAAAATCAGCTATCCTGCTCCAGTAACGCTATCTCCTCTTCTGTCAGCTCCCGAACCTGTCCCCGTGGCAGTTGTCCCAAGTCCAGCTGTCCCTCGCGACGCCGCTCCAGATAGATCACATGCATCCCCCGGGCTGCCATCATCCGGCGAACCTGATGATATTTCCCCTCACAAACGGTGATCAGACTCTCTCCCGGCCCCAGCGGCTCCAAAGCCGCGCTCATACACCGAGTCCCATCCCGCAGCGTAAGTCCCTGGGCAAAAGCCGCCACATCTTCCTCCCCAGCACAGCCTTCATGTTGGGCGTAATAGACCTTGGGGATCTGGCTCTTGGGGCTGATCAGCCGATGGAGCAAAGCGCCGTCATTGGTAAACAGCAAAAGCCCCTCGGTTTCCTTGTCCAGACGCCCCACCGGCTTTAGATCGTGTTTGCGCAGCTGGGGCGGCAGCAGCTCCATAACGGTTTTATCCACCGGGTCTTCTGTTGCAGTAATAAACCCCGCAGGCTTATTGAGCATGACGATCATGCGCCGCTTGCCCCCTAAAGGCTCAGCGTCCAAACAGACTGTCTGTGCGGCCGGATCGATCTTGCGGCTGTTATCCCGCTCTACCGCGCCGTCCACCGTCACTCTGCCGCTTTTCAGGATCAGCTTTACCTGACTGCGTGTTCCCACACCGCTGTCTACAAGAAATTTGTCCAGTCTTTCCATGGTTCCTCCGTTCTATCCCTGTCCACCGGCGAATAGGCTGTAATGCCAATTACTTATCTGGAGGGATCTGAAATGCTAGTTATGACCGCAAAGGTCGATAAGAAAAAAATCGCCATTATTCTTGCCGCCGTGGTGGTTCTCATCGCAGGACTGTTCCTGATCTTCGGCGGCAGCGGTGACGGCGATGCCCAGCCCACCGTCTCTCAAAACGCCGCTAGCAATGATAGCCGGGTGGCGTTCCTCAAGAGCTTCGGCTGGGATGTGACCACTTCGCCCAAGGAATCCAACCAAGTACGCATCCCCGAAAAAACCAGCGAGGTCTTTGAACGCTACAATGCCCTGCAAAAATCCCAAGGCTACGACTTGAGCGCTTACGGCGGCAAAACCGTCATGCGCTATGTGTATCAGGTAAACAATTATCCCGGCGCCACCGAACCTGTCTACGCAACTTTGCTGGTGTATAAAAACCAGATCATCGGCGGCGATGTGACCGACACCTCCGCCAAGGGTGTGGTGCGGGGCTTCAAGATGCCCCAGGAGCAGGCCGCGCCGCCCACAGAAGGCACTGTTCCCCCTACGGAAAGCGAGGATGTTTCCGCCAGCGGTGTCATCTCCAAATAACTGACTGTATCATATCATAAAAGTACGCACTTGACAACCGGAGCGCAGCATGCTATGGTATCGGTAACTTCATAGATCTTCAGGGCGGGGTGTGATTCCCCACCGGCGGTGAGTAAACAGTCCGCGAGCACGATTCGTGCCGAACCGGTGTGATTCCGGTACCGACAGTACAGTCTGGATGAGAGAAGATCGGCGTATGCCCGAATTTTATGCCCTGAGTCTATGCTCAGGGCATTTTTATGATTGGAGTGATGAAGATGGAAAAGCTGTGGCAAACCCTGCAGGAGAATCTGGTGTTCGTATTGACAAGCGTTGCCATTATCATCGGGCTTTCTCTGCTTGCCCACCTGGCAGAGCGATTTTTGCCTGCAAAGCGGAAAGTTTCCGCCGCCCGGCGGGTCAGTATCGTGGGTATCTGCGGCGCGGTTGCCGCTGTGCTGCATATTCTGGATTTTCCCCTGCTGTTTTTAGCGCCGGAGTTTTATAAGCTGGACTTTTCCGAAGTTCCCGTGCTACTGTGCGGCTTCTATCTTGGACCGTCCGCCACCGTGGCCTGCGAGGGCGTCAAGATCCTGCTGAAGCTGTTACTCAAGGGTACTTCCACCGCCTTTGTGGGGGATTTCGCCAACTTTGTGGTTGGCTGCAGTCTGGTGCTTCCCGCCTCTATTCTTTATCACATCCGCAAGACCCGTTCCGGGGCGCTGCTGGGTATGGCTGCCGGCACTGTGAGCATGGCTGTTTTCGGCTCTGCATTCAACGCGGTATATCTGCTGCCAAAATTCTCTCAGCTGTTTGAACTTCCTTTGGATACCATCATCTCCATGGGCGCAGCCATCAACGGCGGCGTGCAGGATATTACCACCTTTGTGCTGCTGTGTGTGGCGCCGCTAAACCTTATTAAGGGTATCGCCATTTCCCTGCTGACTCTGCTGCTTTACAAGCGGGTGGAGCTGGCTGTCTTCAGTCGTCACAAATAAGAAAAGCCGCCCTCCTGCGAGGGCGGCTCATTACATTATTGTTCCGGATTATTTTCCCAAGGTTCTACAGCAGGCTGAGGCTTTCTCGGAGGCATTCCTTCATCCTTATTGCGGCAGACGAACACAAAGATGGGCAAAGTAATGCTGAAGAAAATGCTCAGGATCAGGTACAGCACTTTATTGCCCGGATCGCAGGAAGCATACAGGTCATACAGCGCCATGTACTGAATGATCGTAACTGCAATGGCAACACCGGTCATAACAAATCCCATTCCTGCCATTTTCAGCAATGACCCCAAAAGCTCGGCAATATATACATCGCCAATATTGGGAGTGCCCATTCCCTGCTCAACCGCAAATCCAATTGCTTGGAACATAAAGGAGAAGAATACCGCAAAAAATGCAATATAAACGATCCACATAATGATCTGTAGGATCAGCAGAGACTTGCGTTTGTTCTTCACCTGACCCTTGGTAACATAGCGGTACTGGTCAGAAATACAGCCGAGGATCCAGGCACTTCCCACAGGGATCCAGGAAAGCCACGGATGCTTGATGCCCCGGCGCTTGGCGATGGTGTAAGTACCGAAAGATTGCAGGAAATAAGCGCCTAGAGAAACTGCCAGAATAACAGCAAAGTACATCAGGTAAAAGCCAAGGGCAAAATCATATCCAATATCTTCGAATAATGTATACCCATAATTGTAACCCATAGAGATCCCTCCTTTTTACTTGCTTTATCATTATATCACAAAGAAAAGCTTTATGCAATCCTGCTTGTTGCACGAAATTGCTCCCCAAAATACTTGATTCCACCATTGATTATTTTGAAATATATGGTATGATTATAATGAATGATTATGTGCTTACGCAAAGGAGTTAGAAATGATTACTGTATCGAATCTGGGTATGCAATTCGGCGGCCAGTGGCTGTTCCAGCATGTGGACCTGCAATTTTTGCCCGGCAACTGCTACGGCATCATCGGTGCCAACGGCGCGGGCAAGTCCACTTTCCTGCGGATTCTCACCGGCGAGCTGGACTCTACCACCGGCAATATCAGCATTGAAGCGGACAAGCGCGTTTCCGTTCTGAAGCAGAACCAGAACGCCTACGACGAGTATTCCATTATGGATACCGTCATCATGGGCAACCAGCATCTTTACGATGTGATGAAAGAAAAGGATGCCATCTACGAAAAGCCGGACTTTTCCGATGAAGACGGCATCCGCGCCGCGGAACTGGAAGCGGAATTTGCCGAGCTGGGCGGCTGGGAAGCAGAATCCGACGCATCCCGCCTGCTGCAGGGTCTGGGCATTGGCACAGAGCTGCACTATGATATGATGTCCGCCACCGACCCCCGGCTGAAGGTCAAGGTCCTGCTTGCCCAGGCGCTGTTCGGCAATCCCGACATCGTCATGCTGGACGAGCCTACCAACAACCTGGACATTGAAGCAATCAACTGGCTGGAGGATTTCCTGCTGGACTTCCCCGGCATGGTCATCGCCGTGTCCCACGACCGTCACTTCCTGAACACTGTCTGCACCCACACCGTAGATATCGACTACGGCAAGATCAAGATGTATGTAGGTAACTACGATTTCTGGTACGAGTCCTCCCAGATGGTGCAGGCCATGATCCGCAACAAGAACAAGCGCAACCAGGAAAAGATCGAGGAGCTGCAGCTGTTCATCCAGCGGTTCTCCGCCAACAAAAGTAAGGCTAAGCAGGCGACTGCCCGCAGAAAGCTTTTGGACAAGCTGACTGTTGAAGAAATGCCCTGCTCCACCCGCCGCTACCCCTTTGTGGGCTTCATGCCGGAGCGGGAGCTGGGCAAGGATGTGCTGACAGTCAAGGATGTTTCCGTCACCGTAGACGGCGTGAAGCTGCTGGACAAGGTCTACTTCTCTGTGGGCCGCAATGATAAGATCGCCTTTGTGGGAGAAAATGAGCT
>JAZNLP010000110.1:0-7619 GCA_045579165.1 Faecousia sp. | reverse complement strand
ACGATGGCTTCGCAAGCGCCGGTGAGAACCACATTCTCCTGGTTCAGGTAGTTACCGGCCATGGGGATGCCGTGACGCATGGTAACTTCGTTAGAGGTACAGCAAACACCGGAAACGGTGATGCCCTTGGCACCCATGCTCTTGGCATAGGCGATCATCTCGGGATCGTTGGCAAAATGGACCACCATTTCAGACAGGGAGGGGTCATGGCCGTGGACGATGATGTTGACATTGTCCTTTTCCATAACGCCGATGTTCGCCTCGGTATCGATGGGGCGGGGTGTGCCGAACATAACGTCGGAAAACTCGGTGCCCATCATAGAGCCGCCCCAACCGTCGGACAGGCCGGCCCGCAGAGCCTGACGGATCAGAGCCTCTGCCAGAGAGGAACAACCCATGTGGGTCATGTGCATGGACTGGGAAACTTCCCGGTCGATAGCACGGGGACGGATCTCAGCGTCATCCCACAGCTTCTGGGTGTACGCGGGAGCGCGGTCAGTAAACTTCTGATAGCCGAAGGGCTTGCCGTACTCCATCAGGCCGATCTCAGCCATTTCGTGAGCCAGATCGTAAATATCCTTGCCCTCGGTCTCTACGCCCCACTCCTTGGCGATGCGGATCAGCTTTTCAGGATCCTTAACCTGATAGTTGCCGCCTTCCTTGGTCTGGTGCAGGGTGTGCATGATCTCACGGCCGTGGTCAGAGTGCGTTGCGGCACCACCGGCGGTGAAGATCAGATAGTTACGGGCGACGATGCCGTGAACATCGCAGCCACAGATGCCCCGGGGTGCCTTCTTGGTGATCCGGCAGGGACCCATGGAGCAGATCCGGCAGCAGGTGCCTGCTTCGCCGAAACCGCAGTGAGGAGTCTGGTTCTTAACGCGCTGCTGCCAGGTGTCCGCGCCAACCTTGTTCGCTGTTTCCAGCAGTTGGTTGGTGGCAGCTTCCATCTCCTCAACGGATGTAGTAAATGCCCAATCCTTCAAAGTGTGTTCCTCCTAATAGAAATTCTCAGCCGATACGCACAGGCGCATCGGCGCACAGTGTATCAGTATTATTCTACTCAGTATCCCACAAAATGTCAACCACAAAAGAACCCCCATTGGGGGTTTTCGTCGCATCTTGGAGGGGCTGCCGGTGGTTAGAAAATGAAATTTGACTTTTCTTTGCTGCCCATGTAAAATATTATCAAGGGAGAAGCGTTCCCCCTATTTTGGAAAGAAATGAGGTAACATTCTGATGAGCGAAAATATGGACATGGAAACTGTCGCAGCGCCTGAGGAAGCTGTTGTGGCCCCCGAAGAAGCTGTTGTGACATCTGAGGAAGTTGTTGTTCCTGTCAAGGCCAAAAAAGCCAAAAAGGTCAGAAAGCCCCGGTCTGTACCGGTGAAGATCCTGATGGGCTTTCTTGCATTTATCCTGTGCATCGTCATGTTTGTGGTATCTGTGGCAGGCGTTTCCATTTTGAATCTGCGGGCTGTGGTGTCCAAGGACGGCATCACCCAGATCATCACCCAGCTGATCGCCGGCACACCGGCACCCGGCAGCGGCCGCCCGGTTCTGGCAGGCGGTGCAGACCAGATCGTAGTAGATACCACCGGCTCTTCCGGCAATATGTCCGGTATGCTGGTGGACTGGGCATACGAAATGATCCAGGATCAGTTCGGCGAAGAGCTGGTCATCACCAAGGATCAGGTGCAGAACTTTGTGGAAAATTCCACCGTCAAGGATTTTGTGGCAGAAAAAGCCGCGGGTGTGGTGGAGGATTTCTATTCCGGCAATTATGAGACCACCATTTCCAAAGATGAGGTCGTCCAGCTGATGCGGGAAAACGCCCCGCTTCTGGAGGAGCAATTCGGTCTGGTCATTACGGAAGAAGAGATCGCTTACGTAGAGGATGCCCTGGAAGAGAGCGGTGTTCTGGAGCCTATCCAGGAAAACGGTCTTATGGGCTTTATCGAGCAGCAGACCATGGGCACTGCCCCTGATGAAGAGCAGGGCAGCAACTCGGTGTCCGGCGGCAGCCAGATGATGAATAGTATGCAGGCTGCCAAGGAGATCATGGCGCTCGTGCGTACCGCCACCTCCTTTGAGACCGTCGCCATTCTGGGCGCCGCCTTCCTGGTGCTGCTGGTGCTGCTGTTCCTGGTTACAGGCTTCAGCTTCCCCGCCACCTTTGCCGATACGGGTATCGTGCTGACATTGGTTGGTCTGATCTTCTCCGCTCCCGCTATGGTGTTCACCACCCAGTCCCAGCTGATAGCCAGTATGCTGGATCCCACGGTGGCAGGAATCGCCTCCAGCATCATTCTGGCTTCTGCCTGGGTCAACTATACCGTTCTGGGTGTTGGCGTTGCCCTGATCGTGGCTGCCATCGTCATCAAGATCGTACAGTGCGCCCGGAAAAAGGCTGCAGCATAACCCTACATAAAAAGCACCGTGGACGCAGTTATGCGTCCACGGTTTTTTGCATAGATTATACTCTGTCCGTATCGTTCACTGCCCACCGGTCTTCGGGTATGTAAAAATTTATTTATTGACAGTAAAATTACAAATGGGTATAATTTTAGTGGCTATTATGAAAGCTTTAGCCGGAAAGAATGTGGCATCATTGAAAGTTTTAGAACTGTTTGATTTGGAACATACCCTGGCTGGACAGTATTTGTCCGGTTTTGAATATCCCTGGCAGGCCCTTGCCGGGATCAAGGCGCTGATCCCGGAGCTGGGCGCACTTTTGGGCGAAGATTACACCCAGGTCGCGCCCCAGGTTTGGGTGCATCGCACTGCCAAAGTCGCCCCCACCGCTTACATAGGCGCCCCCTGCATCATCGGGGAAAATACGGAGGTGCGCCACTGCGCGTTCATCCGGGGCAGCGCCCTTGTGGGCAAAAACTGCGTGGTGGGCAACTCCACGGAACTGAAAAATGTGATCCTGTTCGATAATGTCCAAGTACCCCACTATAATTATGTGGGCGACAGCATCCTGGGCTATAAGTCCCACATGGGCGCCGGAAGTGTCACCTCCAATGTCAAGTCTGACAAGACTCTGGTATCTGTCAAGAACGGCGCTCAGGTCATGGAGACCGGGCTGAAAAAATTCGGCGCCATGCTGGGAGACTATGTGGAAGTTGGCTGCAACAGCGTCCTGAATCCCGGCACGGTTGTAGGCCGGTGCAGCAACATCTATCCTACCAGCTGCGTCAGAGGTGTGATCCCGGCAAACAGTATTTTTAAGACCGGCGGTAAGATCGTGAAAAAGGAGCAGAAATAATGGGCAAGTATTTCGGAACAGACGGCTTCCGTGGCGAAGCCAATGTGAATCTGACAGCGGATCATGCTTATAAAGTAGGCCGTTTTTTGGGCTGGTATTACACCCAGCTGAAGTCCGCCGAGGGCATTGATGAGCCTGCCCGGATCGTCATCGGCAAGGACACCCGCCGCTCCAGCTATATGTTTGAGTACAGTCTGGTTGGCGGCTTGGTCGCCAGCGGCGCAGATGCTTACCTGCTGCACGTGACCACCACCCCTTCCGTTGCCTATGTTGCCCGCACCGAGGGCTTTGACTGCGGCATTATGATCTCCGCCAGCCACAACCCCTACTACGACAACGGCATCAAGCTGATCAACGGCTTGGGCGAAAAAATGGAAGAATCCGTCATTGCTCTGGTGGAAGATTATCTGGACGGCCATCTGGAAGCCTTTGGTCAGAAATGGGAGGAGATCCCCATGGCCAAGCGGGAGTGGATCGGCCGCTCTGTCGACCATGTTGCCGGCCGTAACCGGTATATCGGTTATCTGATCGGTCTGGGCATCCATTCCTTCCGGGGTCTGAAAGTGGGTCTGGACTGCGCCAACGGTTCTGCCTGGAATGTGGCAAAGTCGGTTTTTGATGCTCTGGGCGCCAAGACCTATGTGATCAACGCAGAGCCCAACGGCTACAACATCAACACCAACGCCGGCTCTACCCATATTGAGCATCTGCAGAAATTTGTCGTAGATAACGGCTTGGATGTAGGCTTCGCTTACGACGGTGACGCAGACCGCTGCCTGTGCGTGGATGAAAAGGGCAACATCATCACCGGCGACCACATCCTGTATATTTACGGCAAGTATATGAAGGAGCGGGGAAAGCTCCTGCAAAACACCGTGGTCACCACGGTCATGTCCAACTTCGGTCTATACAAAGCCTTCGATGAACTGGGTATTGCATATGCCAAGACCGCTGTGGGCGACAAGTATGTTTACGAATATATGCAGCGCACCGGCTGCCGTCTGGGTGGCGAGCAAAGCGGCCACATCATTTTCTCCAAATATGCTTCCACCGGCGACGGTATTTTGACCTCCCTGAAGCTGATGGAGGTCATGATCTCCAAAAAGGCAACCATGAGCCAGCTGTGCGAGGGTCTGACCATCTATCCCCAGATCCTGAAAAATGTCCGGGTAACAGACAAGGCATTGGCGCAGGCTGACGAGGATGTGCAGAAAGCCGTGGCAGAAGTGGCGGAAAAGCTGGGCGATTCCGGACGGATCCTGGTTCGGGAATCCGGCACAGAGCCGGTGATCCGGGTGATGGTGGAAGCTCCCACCAAGGAGATCTGCCAGAAATATGTGGATTTCGTTGTAAATACCATCTGCCGAAAAGGCCATGTGGTCGTATAAAAAAGCGAGGGGAAAACCCCTCGCTTTTTATTTTCCGCAGCAACAGCCGCTGCAGCTTCCGCTGTCCGGGCAGCCGATGCACTTTTTGCCGCTCTTTTTAGACTTATAAATGGCAAAGCAGGCAGCGGCGATGATGAGCGCGATCACCGCGACGATCAAATAATCCACAAAATTCATAGTTACTTCTTTCCGGTCAGGGCGTATTCCGCTCTGACCTTTTTGTCTGCGCTGACGCACAGGTAAATGAGAACCGCGGCAAAGGCCAGCAGGAAGCAAAGGCCGCCCACAAAGCCTGCGCCCAGACTGCCGGTAGCGATCACCGTGCCCATCTGGTAGACCAGGAAGCCTACGCTGTAGCCGGTGCCCAGCTGCAGGGCGATACCGCCCCAGAACCACTTTTTCTGCTTAATTTCCGCGTTCATAGCGCCCATGGCTGCAAAGCAGGGGGGCGTGAACAGATTGAACATCAAATATGCCAAGGCAGCGACCTTGGTCATGCCCACCATGGCGGCAGCCACATCGTTACCGGAGCCTACCAGCTCCAGATCGTCGTTGACCACGAAGCCATAGCACACCGCCAGCGTGCCCACCACATTTTCCTTGGCGATGAAGCCGGTGACTGCGGCGGCAGCCAGCTGCCATGCGCTGATGCCTACAATCGGCACCAGACAGACTGCGATGGGGTTGGCAATGGTAGCCAGGATCGAGGTTTTCTCCATCCCCTCCTCTACCAGCTGCAGCTGCCAGTTAAAGGACTGCATCACAAACACGATGGCGTTGCACACCAGAATGATGGTGCCGGCCTTGACAATGTACGCCCAGCCCCGACTGAGCATGGAGGTGCAGGCGCGCTTCAGCGACGGCGCTTTATACTCCGGCAGCTCCATAATAAAGTAGGATTTCCGATTCTTATAGCCGGCGATCTTGTTAACCAACAGCGCGCCCAGCAAAATCAGCACGATACCTGCAAAATACATCAGTGTGCCCACCCAGCTTGCCTCGTCAAAGAACGCGCCGGCAAACAGGCCGATCACCGGCAGCTTCGCGCCGCAGGGCATAAAGGGTGCCAGCATGGCAGTGGCGTTGCGCTCCCGCTCATTACGGATGGTGCGGGCAGCCATAACGCCGGGAATGGCGCAGCCGGTGCCGATGACGAAGGGGATCACAGACTTGCCGGAAAGGCCTACCTTCTTGAAGATGGGATCCAGAACCACGGTGGCGCGGGCCATATAGCCGCAATCCTCCAGCAGGGCGATGAGGAAATACATCACCATGACCAAAGGCAGGAAACCCACCACAGCGCTGACACCGCCGATGATACCCTCTGTCAGCAGGGCAACCAAAAAGTCATTTCCCCCTGCCAAAAGACCGGCGACCCACTGCTTAAACAGATCGATGAGCGTGACCAGACCGGGAATGGCAACGCCGTTTTCAAATTCATAGCCCTCGGCGATCCACGCGCCCAGCCAGGCCTGGCTGATCTGGAACACCAGGAACATCACCACCGCAAAAATAGGCAGTCCTGCCAGCGGGTGGGTCAGCACAGCATCGATCTTGTCCTGGAAATTTCTGTCCTTGGTGAAGACCTTCCGGCTCTCCACCTCTTTGACGATCTTGTTGACAAATTCGAACCGCTTGCGGTCAGCAGCTTCCACGGCCTGCTTGCTGGCCAAGTCGATAATCCCCTGCTGATAGGGTGCAGACTGTCCCTTGCCTGCGGCATCCACCGCAGCCTTGACAACCTTCGCCAAATCACCGTGGCTGCTGTCGGTAGAGACCGTCTCCACCACTGGGCAGCCCAGCTTCATGGACAGCGCCGTGGTATCGATGACCGTCTTTTTCTTCTGGTTGATATCCGCCTTGTTCAGCGCCACCACCACAGGGATGCCCAGCTCCAGCAGCTGGGTGGTAAAAAACAGGGAGCGGCTTAAATTGGTGGCGTCCACGATGTTGATGATCACATCGGGCTTCTCATTTTGAATATAAGCGCTTGTGATGCTCTCTTCCGATGTAAACGGAGACATGGAGTAAGCGCCGGGCAGATCCACGGCGATCAGCTCCGCATCCGGGGCATATCCTTTTTTGATGGGCGCTTCCTTGCGGTCAACAGTGACGCCCGCCCAGTTGCCCACCTTTTCATTCCTGCCGGTCAAGGCATTATACATGGTGGTCTTACCGCTGTTGGGGTTACCCGCAAAAGCGATTCGCATGTTCTTTTCCCCCTTGGTCATAAATAAAGAATCAAGTTACCTTATGCTAACTGTATGTGAAAACAAAATCCGGAATGCCAAATAGCCAAAAATCACCAAACCTCAATGGCCTCTGCCAGCAGATCGTCGATATTATATCTGCCGTCCTTAATGGATACGGTGCAGCCGCCCTTTCTGCGGGAGACTACCGTGATGGGCTCGCCGGTGTAGCAGCCCAGAGAAAAGAGGAATGCGTTCAGCTCTTCGTCATCCGTGTTGATCGCTTGAATGATGTATTCTTTTCCTACCTGTACGCTGGTCAAATTCATATCGATCACCCGTTTTGTTTCGTCGGTTAGAGGATGCTAACCGAGCTTGCTGAAAATCGATTAGCCGCTGCTAACCTCATATATCATAGCTTCCAATTTTTGTTTTGTCAAGGGGCAATTGCAAATATTTCCACATTTTCGTTTTCCATCCTGCCCCTTGCAAAGCCCCAATATTTATGTTATATTTATCATAACCAATCACCGGAGGGAACACCATGGCCTTGCACGAATCCGCAGAAATGTACTTAGAAACCATCTATCTTCTTTCCCAACAGCGCCAGGATGTCCGCAGTATCGATGTGGCAGAGCAGATGGGCTATTCCAAGCCCAGCATCAGCCGCGCCATTGGCCTGCTGAAGCAGGGCGGCTATGTCACCGTAGACCGGGACGGTTTCCTCCAGCTGACGGATACCGGTCTGGAAACAGCCCAAAAGGTATTCGA